>JAZRLX010000080.1:0-8233 GCA_045647085.1 Pilosibacter sp. | reverse complement strand
AACACCAGCCGGCATTTCGAGTCTGGACAGTGCATCTACTGTCTTCTGGCTCGGGCTTGTGATATCGATGAGTCTCTTATGAGTTCTCTGCTCGAACTGCTCTCTGGAATCTTTGTACTTGTGAACAGCTCTTAAGATTGTTACAACCTCTTTCTTAGTCGGAAGCGGTACCGGTCCGCTCACCTGAGATCCTGTTTTCTTTACTGTCTCGATGATCTTTGCAGCACTCTGATCAACTAATTTGTGGTCGTATGCTTTTAATGTGATTCTCATAACCTGACTTGCCATAAAAAAAGTCGCCTCCTTTTCGCACTTTTAACGAAGTACGACAAGTGGGTGACTGTACACGGTCTCGCGTGTATCTTCCAGACTCACATAGTGAATCGCGGAACTTTCACGCGTTGTTATTGCCCCTTACCCTGAGCAACTGTTAACTTGGTACAGTGACTTGTCGCCATTTTTATAAATTGACATTCGCTCCACGGAAAACCCACCGAATTTCTCGGCGGCAACCTCACGCTTCACAGCTATCATGCCACAGCTCCATAAAGATATCATATCATTAAAAAAATTGCAAGCATTTTTTCTTTATTTTTTCTGTTTTTTTATCCATACAATTTGCTTTGTGGATATCTTCCTTTTATATAGAAGAAACACGCAATTTCTTCAACATTTCGACCACAAAACAGGTCCTTTTTGCACCGTTTGACGTTGTCCCATGCGCGTTTCTTCTATAATTAATGTTCTTTTCTTAATCAGCCGCTTCTGTTTCCTGTTCCTTTGCTTTCGCCTCTGCTTCCAGTTTCGCCTTCACAGATTCTTCGCCTTCCAGAAGCACGTCAATGGCTGTACGGATCTGATTATCATCTTCCTTCGGGATCTCTACCAGAGTCTCCAGTTCTTTATCCAGCTCCACAAGCACATCCGGTTCAATACCTTCTTTATGAATACATTCACCGGACGGTACATAGTAGTACGCTGTTGTCAGCTTCAGAGCACTTCCATCTGGGAGCGGGAAGATTCCCTGCGCAATTCCTTTTCCGAATGTCTTGGTTCCTACCACCGTTGCCAGTTCATGATCCTTCAGGGCACCGGTCAGTACCTCCGATGCACTGGCGCTTTCACTATTCACAAGAACTACCATCGGAACATCCATCTGATGACCATCCTGTGCTACGTATGTGCTGTCTTCTACGCCTTTGCCCTTGAAGCTTACAATATCCTTTCCATCCGGGATCAGATAGTCCGCAATGCCCTCAGCTGCGCTCACAACGCCGCCTCCGTTATTGCGAAGATCTACGATCAGTCCCTGCATTCCCTGTTCCTCTAATTCATCTACTGCACTGATAAACTGGGCAGTTGATACATCTTCAAAGGATGACAATGCGATATAACCGATTTTTTCTTCCAGCATTTCATATTCCACTGTCGGATTCTGTACAATCCGGCGAGTCATCGTCAGATCTACATAATCATCAATGGACTCGCGATATACGGTCAAGGAAACTTCCGTTCCTTCTTCACCTTTGATGTGATCGCTGACCACAAGGCTCAGATCCATTCCCGAAATATCCATCCCCTCAACCGCTGTAATAATGTCGCCCGGAAGCATTCCTGCTATGTCTGCAGGAGCGTCCTTGAAGACCTTAACAACGGTCACAATACCGGTGTAGACATTTTGACTGACCATAACACCAATACCGCAATACTCGCCTTCTGTGCTCTCTATGAGGCTCTGATACTCTTCTTCTGAATAATAAGAAGAATACGGATCGCGAAGAGAAGCAACATAACCAATGTACATCCAGTCCATCGGATCTTCTCGCTCAGTCTCTTCATCGAACAAAAAGTACGTATCGATCAGTTTCTCGATATAATCGAGCTTATATCCGATTTCATACAATTCCATCTCTTCGTCCGTTACCTCATGCTCCGCAATGATATGGGATCCGGAAGACTCTCCCGAAGCACCGCTCCCTGTTCCTTTGGTGCTGCGCGCCACAAGCCAGATTCCGGATGCGATCCCTACAACTGCCATGGCACAAAATGCTGTGATCAGTGTGCCAACCAGCACACCTTTCCAAAATTTATTTTTATTATCTCTTTCTTCCAACGTCCCATCTCCTGTTCTGTCAATCCACGCTGTCGCTACGGACTCACATACTTACTTGGATTCACATATGTACCATTCACACGAATTCCAAAATGCAGATGCGGTCCTGTCGAATAACCGGTAGAGCCGACCTTTGCGATCACTTGGCCCTGTTTTACCGTATCACCCACCTTGCAAAGCAGTTTGGACGCATGCATGTAAACAGTATAAACACCGCCGCCATGGTTGACCATCACATAATTTCCGGCAGAATAACTATACGTAGATACAACGACAGTTCCACCTGCGGCCGCCAGAATATTGGTTCCGGTCGGCGCTCCCACATCGATACCCTGATGGTTCGAGGACGCGCCTTTGGTCGGTGATGTTCTGGCACCAAATTTGGATGTGATCCTTCCGCTGGCCGGGATCGGCCATATAAACTTAATATCTCCGATACTTTGCGTTTTATACGTTGTTCCGGAAGCTGCCGCTTTCTTCTTTGCCTCTTCTTCCTGGCGCTTGATCTCCGCTTCGATCGCCTTGATGGAATTTTCCTGTTTCTTTAAGTCTTTCTGATACTCCGTCACATCCTCTTCCGCCGCGTCGATCTGGCTCTCAACCGCCTTTATTTCCGCCTGCTTGGCAACCATAAGTTCTTCAACCGAGGCATGTTTTGCCTCCGTCTGTTCCTGCAGTTCCAGAAGTTCTGCATGTTCTGTCTCCAGAACCGCTTTTGTCTCCGCAATCTGCTGTTTGGTGGCAATGTATTCATCCAGCTTTTCTCTGTCGTATTCCGATATCTTTCCGATATATTCCGCTTTATTTAACAGTTCGGATAGTGATCTCGCCTGAAGCAACAGATCCACATAGGAACTGTCACCTTTCTCATACATATATTTAATTCGAAGCTTCATCGCTTCATACTGCTCTGCCTCCATCACTTCGGCTTCCTGCAGTTCTGTTGTCGTAATCGTGATCCGCTCTTCTTTCGCTTCAATGTCCGTACTGAGCTGTGACAACTCCTCGCCAAGGGCCTCAAGCGTTGCGTCCATCTGCTTTACATAAGCGACCGCATCGCCCTTTAACGCCTCCAGCTTTGCAAGTGTCTCTTTCGCACGTTTCATCTCCTGCTCAATGGCTGTCTTTTTCTTTTTCGCATCCGTCAGACTGCTCTTCGTCGCAAACGACGGAAATACTGCCAAACTACAGCACACAAAGGTAAGAGCAATCACCAACCATCTCTTTTTCTTCATTATTATATGCTCCTACACTCGCAGATGTCTGCGAATCGTCATAAAGCTGACGATAAAACCAAGTCCGCCTCCAAGCACCAGTGAAACTCCTGCCATCATCGGATACACTTCTCCGATCGGAAGAAACTGAATGATTCCGGATAATAACTGGAATCGTTCCATAACAAATTCCACTGCGCTATTATATAGGAAGAACATCGCTCCGAGAGGGATCGCTGCACCCACCAGACCAAGCAATGTACCTTCTACCACAAATGGTGCCCGGATCATAAAATTCGTCGCACCAATGAGACGCATGATCTTGTTCTCGTTCTTTCGAAACTCTGCTGCCACATTGATCGTATTGCTGATCAGGAATACTGCAACTGCAAGCAGCATTGCAAGGATCACTCCGCACAGCAATGTCAGGATCTTATTAAAACTGGAAAGACCCGCAACTGCACTGTTGGAGTAATTTACCTTTCTCACGCCTGCCACATGCTGCAGATAATCCACCATCGGACCCTGATCTGCAATATCATGCAGATAAATCTCATAGGAAGCAGAACCGGCCAAAGGATTGTCCTCCGCAAATCCTGCTGCCAGATCTGTATTCTCTCCAAAATATTCCGCCTGAAACTCCTCCCACGCTGCATCAGCAGAGATATACTTCATATCTTTGATCACAGAATGTTTCTCCTGTCGGATCTTCGTTCCAATATCCTGAATCTCTCCGTCAGAAAGTGTTTCATCAAAGAAAACTGTAATTCCCATCGTAGACTCTGCCGTCACCACCATGTGCTGTACATTGGTGATCACAGAAAAGAATACGCAAAATAAAAAAATACATGCAGAAATGATCGCGGTAGACGCAAGGGAGAACCAGATATTTCTGCATATATTTATAATACCCTGTTTAAAACAGTACCAGAATGTGCTAATTCTCATATCGATACCCGCCTTCTTTCACGTCACTGATCACGACACCTTTGTCCATGGTGATCACACGTTTTTTCATCATATTTACCAATTCACGGCTGTGAGTCACTACGATCACGGTCGTTCCGCGTCGATTGATCTCCTCCAGCAGCTTCATGATCTCCATTGCATTCTGCGGGTCCAAATTTCCCGTAGGCTCATCAGCCAGTAAAACTGCCGGCTGGTTGATCAACGCTCTGGCAATCGCCACGCGCTGCTGCTCACCACCGGAAAGCTGGTGCGGGAACGCTTTATATTTCGATGAGAGACCGACCAGTTTCAGCATACGCGGAACTGCCTCTTTGATGGTTCGTCCCGGTACACCGATCACTCTCTGAGCAAAGGCGATATTTTCATAAACTGTCCTGTCCTTTAATAAACGGAAATCCTGGAACACAACGCCAAGCGTTCTCCGATACCTCGGAACATAACGCCTCGGCATCGCGCCAAGATCCATATCATTAACGACAACACGGCCGGAAGTCGGTTCGACCTCTTTCAAGAGAATTCTCAAAAGAGTGGATTTTCCGGAACCACTCCGGCCGGTAATAAAGACAAATTCACCATCTTCGATCGAGATGTCTACGCCTTTGAGCGCACGGCTGCTCTTATCGTAAGTCTTTGTCAAATTATTAATTTCTATCATATTAGTAATCCAGGTTCTCCATATACTTCATGTACTTCACGACCATAAGCGCGATCTTGAACGTGATCGCATCTTCAAAGACACGAAGATCCAATCCTGTGCTCTTCTGAAGCTTATCCAGGCGGTATACCAGAGTATTTCTGTGAATATACAGCTGTCTGGAAGTCTCAGATACATTCAGGCTGTTCTCGAAGAATTTGTTGATCGTAGTCAGAGTTTCTTCGTCGAATTCATCCGGATTCTTACCATCAAAGATCTCCTTAATGAACATACGGCAAAGCGGAAGCGGGAGCTGATAGATCAAACGACCGATACCGAGATTGGAATACGCCACCACATTCTTACCGCTATAGAAAATCTTTCCTACGTCCAGAGCCATCTTCGCCTCTTTATAGGAACGGGAAACATCTTTAATTTCATTGACAATCGTACCAAAGGCAATATGCACCTTGGACATTGCTTCTGTGTTCAGCATATCCAGGATCGTATTCGCTGTCTTCTCCAGGTCCTCATATGTTTCACCCGGCTTCACTTCACGAACCAGAATAATATTCTTCTCATCTACCGCTGTAATGAAATCTTTTGTCTTTGTAGAGAACAGACTTCTCACAGTCTCAAGAGCATTGACATCCTTCTCATTCTTCGTCTCGATCAGGAAAACAACACGCTTCACATTCGTCTCGATATGGAGCTTCTTCGCACGGTTGTAAATGTCAACCAGAAGAAGGTTGTCCAGAAGGAGATTTTTAATAAAGTTATCCTTGTCAAAACGTTCTTTATAAGCCACCAACAGATTCTGGATCTGGAATGCTGCAAGTTTACCTACCATGTAAACATCATCGCTGCCGCCTTTGGCAAGCAGGATGTACTCTAACTGGTGCTCATCGAATACTTTGAAGAATTGATAGCCGGAAATCACCTGACTGTCAGCCGGAGATGCGGCAAAAGCGAGAACAGAACTCTCATAATCCTCTGCGCGCTCAAATGTGGATGCTAATACTTTTCCCTCCACGTCGCAGACGCAAAGGTCAATCCTTGTAATATCTTTCAGTCCGTCAATATTAGACTGCAAAATTTGGTTGGAAATCATAGCGTCCTCTCCTTTTTCGAAATTATAGACATATCCAAGTTTTATTTTAATACAAAATTACCAAAAAGAAAAGCAAAATTTTGTATCTTTGTACAAAATATATTTGTTTTTTGGTACAAACAACGAAACCGAAGCGAAATATCGCCTCGGTTTCTGTTTAAATAGACTAATTGACAATCGTACGTTCCGTATCTTTGTCAAAAATCTGGATCTTATTTACATCTAATGCCAAAATCACTGTACTTCCTTCCCCGCCTGCCGGCATCTCATCCGCCACACAAAGGCCGGAAGTCTCCTCCATCATGAAACGAAGCATCGGTCTGGAATATAGTTCTTCCATTCCCTGCACTTTACACGTCAGTTCTCCTTCGCTTCCCTTCTTCTTACCGGTCACTACGCTCAGGGCATCAGCTCTCACACCTGCCAGCACTTCCTTCTTTAAGTAACCACGTTCCAAAAGCTCGCTTCCCTTTTCCTTCGGAAGCAGAACCTTTCCTTTTTTGAAATTGAGACCAACCGTACCGTTCTCCTCATAGACGTTTGCTGTAAAGAAATTCATTGGCGGATAACCAACCACACCTGCTACATATCGATTCTTCGGACATGTCAGTAAGTTTTCCGGTGTGTCATCCTGACAGATCTCACCATCATTCATAACGATCATACGTCTGCCTACGGTCATGGCAGTCTTCTGATTTTCCGTCACATAGATCACTGTCATATCCATCTTCTCGTGGATATTTAAGAATCTCTGACGGATCACTTCCTGAAGTTCCTCATCCAGATCAGCGATCGTACTGTCCAAAAGAAGGATCTTCGGTTTGCGAACCAATGCACGTCCCATCAGCACCTGAAATGTCTGAAGAGGTGTCAATTCTTCCGGAAGCTTGTCTAAAATAGTACCGAGATTCAATACAGCCACAGTTTCTTCTACTCGTTTGTCAATCTCCTCCTGACTCATCTTCGCCATACGGAGTGCAAAGGACAGATTTTCTAAAACCGTCATATGCGGATATAATACACTGTTGCGGAAGATCATCGCTACACTTCTCTCGCGCGGCTCTGCATTGGTCATATCAATACCATCAATATACAGAGATCCGGAGGTGATTTCTTCCAAACCTGCGATCATGCGAAGCAAGGTAGATTTTCCACATCCGTCCGGACCGGAAAGAATCAGAATTTCATGGTCTTTGATCTCTAAATTAAAATCCCGGATCGCCTGTCGGCCGCCACGATATATTTTATTTACATTTTTTAATAATAAACGGGACAACGGGCTCCTCCCAATATACAAACTTTATAATTATATGGTACACAACTTCTTGTGTTTTTTCCATATGGCAAAACGCCAAAATATTGAACGTTTTTCCATGAAAATTGTATATGCCCCGCTGCACATTGGAAGTTTTTCCTTTCATTACACGAAAAAAGCGCCCTCATAGAGGACGCTTTTGTAAAAAATGCCGATTTTCGATCGATCGCTTAATTATTTGATAGCGATTGCTTCCATCTCAAGTAATACACCCTTCGGAAGTTTAGCAACTTCTACACAGGAACGTGCCGGACACGGAGTCGGGAAATGTTTTGCATAGATTGCGTTGATAGCTGCGAAGTCGTCCATGTTCTGGATGAATACGCAAGTCTTAACAACTTTTTCCATGGATGTGCCGGCTGCTGCAAGAAGGTTTGTCATGTTCTGCATAACCTGCTCTGCCTGTGCCTCAACGCCTTCCGGAACTTCACCTGTAGCCGGGTTTACCGGGATCTGGCCGGATGCGAATACGAAGCCGTTTGCTTCGATAGCCTGGGAATACGGGCCGATAGCTGCCGGTGCATTGTTTGTCTTGATTTCGATTTTCATTATAGTTACCTCCACTATTATATTTATTATTTTGCAACCGAATCGATTAGAAAACGGTTACCATAGCTTACCATTGTTGTAAGAATTAACGTTTGATCGCACGGATGCTCTTCTCCGTGATCTCCACCTTACCCTCTTTTAATAAATGACCAACTGCACGTTTGAACGCGTTCTTACTAAGTTTGAACTCTCTTGCGATCACTTCCGGATCTGCTTTGTCATTGAACGGAAGCACACCGTCAAATTCATTGATCACCTGCATCACAAGCTCTGCGTCTGTAAAGATCTGGTTGTGCGCTTTCTCTCTTGCGCTTAAATCCAGTTTACC
>JAZRLX010000079.1:0-7303 GCA_045647085.1 Pilosibacter sp. | reverse complement strand
CCATGACAGCAACACCGACACCATTCCCTGTGAGCCCTTGCATTAACACTGCTCTGTATCCAATTTTTTCTTTTACACGATCCACAGACTCTTCCTTTTTGAATATCTTTAGAATAGAATATTCCATTCAGAAGACTTCTGCGAAATCTTAAGAAAATCTTCAGAATTCATTCAAAGAATATACAATCATTTTTTGAGAGAACGTGGTATACTCTAACCATAAGAAATGCACGAAACAAATGAATCCTTTATCCTAAAAACCTTTTTGAAATCGAAATCCTAATGATAGAACCCTGTACCTTTCGGTGCAGGGTTTTTTCATGATATAAAAACAAGGGAACCACACGGATTCCCTTGTCTTTGTATTCCATATTAATATTAATCAACCACAACTACACGCATACCGTTTGTCGCTGTCGCCGGCTCATTCTTTCTGGAGTGACCCTGAGTTCCGGCAGTAACGACCACAAGATCGCCTTCTTCAACGATGTCTTTTGCTTTCAGCATATCGATCGCATGCATGATCTTATCGTCGATGTTCTCTGCCCATGCACCAAGGAGTGGAGTTACACCCCAGTATAACTGCATTCTGCGTACGGATTCCTGATTTGCAGATACACAGATAATTCTCGGAGCCGGATGCCACTTGGAAAGCATACGAGCTGTATAACCGGAGATTGTCGGAGAAAGGATTACTTTCGCTTCCAATGCTCTTGCAGTTGTTACGGATGCATAACATACTGCATTGGAAATATCGTGACTGCTTGTCTCTCCGACTCTTCTGACTTTGTAGAAGGTATCGCCTAAATGAGACTCTGCCTCTGCTACGATCTGCACCATCATCTTCAATGCTTCTACCGGATATTTTCCGTTGGCTGTTTCACCGGACAGCATTACAACGTCTGTACCGTCATAAACTGCGTTCGCAACGTCTGTCACTTCTGCACGTGTCGGACGCGGATTGCGGATCATGGAATCTAACATCTGAGTCGCTGTGATAACGATCTTGCATGCCTGGCTGCACTTTTCGATCATCATTTTCTGTAAATACGGAAGCTTCTCCGGAGCAACTTCTACACCGAGGTCACCACGTGCAACCATGATACCATCGCTGGCTTCAATGATCGCATCCAGGTTATCAAGACCTTCTTCATTTTCGATCTTCGCGATAATTCCCATGGAGGAATTTCCCTCTTTTAAAATCTCGCGGATCTCCCGGATCGCATCAGCAGAACGAATGAAAGATGCTGCCACGTAATCAAATCCCATCTCCATACCGAAACGGATATCTTCTTTATCTTTATCTGTCAGTGCCGGAAGTTTGATCTTCACTCCCGGTACGTTGACACCTTTTCTCTCACCGAGTTCACCGCCGTTGATCACGGTACAGTAAATCTTCGGTCCGTCTACATATTTTACATGAAGTTCGATCAGACCGTCGTCGATCAGAATACGGTTGCCCTCTGCAACGTCCTCATTGAGACCGTCGTAGTTGATCTGCACCATATTTTCATCGCCGATCAGTTCTTCTGTTGTCAGAATAAATTCCTGACCTTCTTTTAAGGTTACCTTTTTACCGTCTTTCAATGTGCAAGTACGGATCTCCGGTCCTTTTGTGTCAAGGAGTGCTGCAATCGGAACACCACATTCGTCCGCAACTTCTCTAAGCTGCAGATAACGTGCTCTCTGTTCGTCGTGTGTACCATGAGAGAAATTAAAACGAGCCACATCCATACCATTTAAAACCAGCTGTTTCATAATTTCTCGGTTATCACTGTTTGGTCCCATTGTGCAGATGATCTTTGTTTTCTTGTTCATGCTTTCCTCCTGGAAAATTTATTTTAATTTTGTGTATTGCTTTCGGCCTGTCTCGGATCCATTCCTCCACGAGTTACATGCTGATGTGTATACAGATGATCCTGACAATATTCAAAATCACCCTCACATTTAGAACAATAGCGGAATGTCATGTCCGGTTTGTCCAGATCTGTGACCCCACATACTGCACAGCGATGACGACCTACTCGTTTCGCTTCGTGAACTGTCTGATTCATCTGTGCCTTAAACTGCTGTTTGCGTCGGATCTCTTTTGGATTGTAACGGCTTCCTTTAAATAGGAAGAAGAATACAATAAAGTTCAGTAAGGACATAACGACAGCGATTTTTGTCGCCACACCGCCAAATACAAATCCGTACAGGAAGTACATGCCGTCGAACAATGCCAGCCATTTGGCTTTGATCGGGACCACGAAGAATAACAGGAACTGGTTATCCGGGAATGTCATCGCATATGCAAAGAACAGTGAGAAATTCAAGTATTCGGCTGTCAGAGGATACACGATACCAAATGCCAGATAAATAATGATCGCTGCAAGTACATGACCGATCACGCCAAGTAAAAAATACAGATTAAAACGGAAGGATCCCCACATATACTCCAGAACTCTTCCCATATTATAGTAACAATAGATGACCAGTACATTAATAAAAAGACCTCCGGACATCGGCCACATCAAAAACGTTACACAGCGCCAGATCTGTCCACGAAGGATCTTGCTTGCATCTAACATCAGGAACTCCATATATACTTGAGGAGCCAATGTACTAACCACAAGGCCGATCGCATATAAAATCACGACATAATACATCAGATTCGGAATCGCATATTTGCCAAATTTGCGTTCCAGTTTGTTAAGTAAATTCATTTCAGCATTCCTTTCTTTTATTATGCGCAGACTTTCCATTTTGAATATCTAATGTTATTATAATTCCCCCTGATTCTGTTTGTCAAACCCTTTGAAAAAGGTTCCTATTTCCTTATAAAACTTTTAGATTCTTAGCGTTTTCTTAACATTATTCATGACAATTCTATACATTGTGTACATTGTCTTCCAAAATCAAATGTGCTATAATTTTGTCGGAGTTTGCCATAATGTTTTGGCAACCCTCTCACATGGTTTTTATTACTATATGGGAATACAATGATTATTTGTACATATTGATGATACAAGAAATATTTTTCTGTATCACCCCACAAAGGAGGTAAGGGGAAATTACCCCAATCGTATGAATTTGATTCACAGACTTGGAATCGACATTGGTTCCACAACCGTAAAGATCGCAGTCATCGATGAAAATAATCATATCCTGTTTGCTGACTATGAGAGACACTACGCAAATATTCAGGAAACTCTGGCTTCCCTTCTTAAGAAATGCAGAGCACTTCTTGGTGAACTGTCTCTTTGTCCGAGCATTACCGGTTCCGGTGGTCTTACACTGTCCGGCCATTTACAGATTCCTTTCGTACAGGAGGTTGTTTCTGTTGCTACATCCCTTCAGGATTACGCTCCGCAGACGGACGTAGCGATCGAACTCGGTGGCGAAGATGCGAAAATTATTTATTTTACAGGCGGTATCGACCAGCGTATGAATGGTATCTGCGCAGGCGGCACCGGTTCTTTCATTGACCAGATGGCGTCTCTGTTACAGACAGACGCGACCGGTCTCAATGAGTATGCGAAAAACTATAAGGCAATCTATCCGATCGCTGCACGATGCGGTGTATTTGCAAAATCAGACATCCAGCCGCTGATCAACGAAGGTGCGACTCGCGAGGACTTATCTGCCTCCATTTTCCAGGCAGTAGTTAACCAGACCATCAGTGGTCTCGCATGTGGCAAACCGATCCGTGGAAATGTAGCATTCCTCGGCGGACCTCTGCATTTTCTTTCTGAACTGCGTGAGGCATTTATCCGTACTCTCAATCTGACTGACGAGCAGATCATTGCTCCGGATCACTCTCATTTGTTCGCTGCTGTAGGTGCAGCTATGAACGCAAAAGAGGATACTGTGATTTCTTTGGATAAGATGATCGCAGACCTGTCCGGCGGTATCAAGATGGAGTTCGAAGTAAAACGTATGGAGCCATTATTTAAAGACGAGGCTGCATACAAAGAGTTTACGGACCGTCATGCCCAGTACAAAGTCAAACGTGGCGATCTGGCTACATATGAAGGAAACTGTTTCCTTGGAATCGATGCCGGTTCCACCACAACCAAGATCGCACTGGTCGGCGAAGATGGTTCTCTTCTCTACAATTTCTACAGCAACAATAACGGAAGTCCGATGGCAACTGCGATCGCTGCGATGAAAGAGATCAAGTCTCTTCTCCCGCCAACAGCGAAGATCGCTTACTCCTGCTCCACAGGATATGGAGAAGCGTTATTAAAAGCAGCGTTCCTTTTAGATGAAGGTGAAGTTGAGACAATCTCTCATTACTATGCTGCCGCATTCTTCAATCCGGACGTTGACTGTATCCTCGACATCGGTGGTCAAGATATGAAGTGCATCCGTATCAAGGACGGTACCGTTGATAACGTACAGTTAAATGAGGCTTGTTCCTCCGGCTGCGGCTCCTTCATTGAGACATTTGCAAAATCTCTGAATTTCAGTGTTCAGGATTTCGCAAAAGAAGCGCTCTTTGCACAGAACCCGATCGATCTTGGTACCAGATGTACCGTATTTATGAATTCAAACGTAAAACAGGCCCAGAAAGAAGGCGCATCGGTCGCTGACATTTCCGCCGGCCTGGCTTACTCTGTTATTAAAAATGCATTATTTAAGGTAATTAAGATCACAACTGCTTCCGATCTCGGTAAGAATGTCGTGGTGCAGGGCGGTACCTTCTATAATGATGCAGTTCTGCGAAGCTTCGAGAAGATCGCAGGCTGTGATGCGATCCGCCCGGATATTGCAGGTATCATGGGTGCCTTTGGTGCAGCCCTGATCGCACGCGAACGTTACATGCATGAACCGAAGGAGACAACCATGCTCTCCCTCGACCATATCATCAATCTTACCTATACAACGACCATGACTCGATGCCGTGGATGTATGAACCACTGTGTGCTCACGATCAACCGATTTGAAGGCGGTCGTCAGTACATTTCCGGTAACCGTTGTGAGCGTGGGCTTGGTATGGAGAAAGCGAAACGCGATATCCCGAACCTTTACAATTACAAATATCATCGTTTATTTGATTATGAACCATTACCGCTCGACCAGGCGCCGCGCGGCATCGTAGGTATCCCGCGTGTCCTCAATATGTATGAGAATTTCCCGTACTGGGCGACATTCTTTAAGGAGCTTGGCTTCCGCGTGATGATCTCTCCGCAGTCCAACCGTCAGGTTTATGAACTTGGTATTGAAACTATTCCGAGTGAATCTGAATGTTACCCGGCGAAACTGGCTCACGGACAT
Source organism: Pilosibacter sp. (assembly GCA_045647085.1). Taxonomy (GTDB): domain Bacteria; phylum Bacillota; class Clostridia; order Lachnospirales; family Lachnospiraceae; genus Pilosibacter. The sequence continues at coordinate 2,044 of JAZRLX010000079.1, read as the reverse complement.
ATTTCCTGGCTGATCAAACGCAATGTTCCGTTCATTTTCTATCCGTGTATTCCTTACGAGCGCAAAGAGGTAGCCGGTGCAGGCAACCATTACAACTGTCCGATGGTAACTTCTTATGCTGAGAACATCAAGAACAACATGGAAGAGCTGAAGGAAAATAACATCAAGTTCATGAATCCGTTCATGGCCTTCACTTCTCAGGAAATTCTTGCAAAACAGCTTGTGAAGGAATTTAAGAAGGAATTTGATATTCCGGAGAAGGAAATCCTTGCTGCTGCGAAAAAAGCATGGGAGGAGCAGGATGCTGCAAGACGTGATGTTGAGAAGAAGGGCGAAGAAGTTCTTCAGTATCTGAAGGAGACCGGTAAGAAAGGTATTGTTCTTGCAGGTCGTCCGTACCACATTGACCCGGAGATCAACCATGGTATTCCGGACTTGATCACTTCCTATGGATTTGCGGTATTAACTGAGGATGCAGTTTCTCATCTTGCCCCGATCGAGCGTCCGACTATCGTTACAGACCAGTGGATGTACCACTCCAGACTGTATGCAGCTGCAAGTTTTGTAAAAACACAGGACAATCTGGACCTGATCCAGTTAAACTCTTTCGGATGTGGTCTTGATGCGGTTACAACCGATCAGGTCAGTGATATTCTGACCGATTCCGGTAAGATCTATACGGTACTGAAAATCGACGAAGTTAATAACTTGGGCGCTGCCCGCATTCGTATCCGTTCTCTGATCTCTGCACTTCGTGTAAGAGATGAAAGAAGATATACCAGAAAGATCGTTTCCAGCTCCTACAACCGTGTTGTATTTACAAAGGAAATGCGTGATACATATACCATCCTTTGTCCGCAGATGTCTCCGATCCATTTTGATATGATGGAGACTGCATTCCGCAGCTTTGGATATAATCTGGAAATTCTTAAGAATGACGATAAGAATGCTGTTGATACTGGTCTGAAATATGTAAACAATGATGCCTGCTATCCGTCTCTGATCGTAATCGGCCAGATCATGGATGCGCTGCTCTCCGGAAAATATGATCTGGATCGCACTGCTGTCATTATGACTCAAACAGGCGGCGGCTGTCGTGCTTCCAACTATATCAGTTTTGTACGTCGTGCTTTGGAAAAAGCCGGTATGCCGCAGGTTCCGGTTGTTTCTCTGAACGCCAACGGTATGGAAACCAACCCAGGTTTCAAGCTGACACCTCGCTTACTGACAAAGGCGATGCAGTCCGTTGTTTATGGTGATGTCTTTATGCGTGTTCTGTATGCAACCAGACCGTATGAAGCAGTTCCGGGTTCTGCAAATGCCCTGCATGAAAAGTGGAAAAAGATCTGCAACAAATCTCTGTCCACAAGAAATCCGGGCATTATGGAGTTTACAAAAAATATCCGTGGAATCATTCGTGACTTTGACAAACTGGAACGACTGGATATTAAGAAACCGAGGGTTGGTATTGTTGGTGAGATTCTCGTCAAGTTCTCTCCGATGGCCAACAACCACATTGTAGATCTGCTTGAGGCGGAAGGCGCTGAGGCCGTTATGCCGGACCTGATGGACTTCCTGCTGTATTGCTTCTATAATAACAACTTCAAGGCTGAGAATCTTGGTACGAAGAAGTCCACAGCTCATCTGAGCAATATGGGAATCTCTCTGCTTGAGTATTTCCGTAAGACTGCCCGTATCGAGCTTGAAAAGAGTAAACACTTCATTCCTCCGGCAAAGATCAAAGATCTGGCTGTAATGGCAAGTGATTTTGTATCGGTCGGCAACCAGACTGGTGAAGGCTGGTTCCTGACAGGCGAGATGCTGGAGCTGATCCACAGCGGTGCAGGCAACATTGTTTGTGTACAGCCGTTCGGATGTCTCCCGAACCATATCGTTGGTAAGGGTGTTATCAAGGAACTCCGACACAAGTACCCGCAGGCGAATATCGTGGCCGTGGACTACGATCCGGGTGCCAGCGAGGTAAACCAGCTCAATCGAATCAAGCTGATGCTGGCAACAGCACATAAGAATTTAGAGTAAAATG
>JAZRLX010000078.1:0-5354 GCA_045647085.1 Pilosibacter sp. | reverse complement strand
AACAGACCTTTTCGCAGAAGAAGGCGCAGCTAACCAGTTTGCTACAGTAGCAGCTCTTTACGCTGAGGTTTGTCAGGTTGTATCCACAAAAGATATCACATCCATCGAAGACTTAAAGGGTAAGAGAGTTTCCGTTGGTGACGCAGGTTCCGGCGTAGAGTTCAACGCTCGTCAGATCCTTGAAGCATACGACATCACTTTCGAAGATATCTCCGTTAACAATCTTGGTTTCGGTGATTCTTCCGACGCTTTAAAAGATGGTAAGATCGATGCATTCTTCTGTACAGCTGGTGCTCCGACAACAGCTATCGTAGAGCTTGCTACAACAAACGACATCAACCTTCTTGCAATCGACGATGAGCACGCTGCAAAACTTGCAGAGGCTTACCCGTTCTATACAACATACCCGATCCCGGGCGGCTCCTACAAGGGTGTTGATGAGGACGTTCAGACTGTTGCTATCAAAGCTACTCTGATCGCTTCTCCGAAGCTCAGCGAAGACGTAGTTTACAACTTAACAAAAGCTATCTTCGAAAACAAAGAAGAGATCGCCGGCGCACATGCTAAGGGTGAAGAGCTCAGCACAGAGTACGCTACAAGCGGTATCTCCGTTCCGTTCCATCCGGGTGCAGAGAAATACTTCAAAGAAGTAGGCGCTCTTAAATAATTCCTTTGAAATATAAGAAATTGAAACTTACAGCAATGGCTGCAATAATGGTTGTCGTTATTGCAGCCATTCTGACCTTTACATATCGAAGCGGAGACTATCTTGTCTTAAGGAACGGAGACACGAATGAAGAATTTGCCCGCTTCCGTGTTTCAGAAGGGGATGAGTTTTCAGTAACTTTTATCCACTCCGTGAATCAATATCCTCTGACCGACGTTTATGAGATCAGAGACAGTAAGATCTATGTGGTCCGCACGATTTACAACAACTTCGGTGCCGGCGTCCAGACCGAGATCGAAGAGGGGCAGACACTGGAAATCAATGAAAACGGAGAGATGGTCGTTTCCGGATTCGAACTGGAGATGCCATGGCTTTCGTACATCGTAGGCACGGTCTCAGACCACACGCTTACGTTACATAAGAAAGAAATCAGTTTAAGGGAACTTTGCGGACGAAACAGTAAAGTTGCCTTTTCTGTAGAAACAAAATAATAAAAGGAGGGACTTGAGATGGCTAAAGAAAACCTGAAAGTCAACACAGCTCCGGCTGAAGATGCTTCTGTGGGTTCTGCAGAAGATGTCGATGCCATTATGAAAAAATATGACAGAGAGTCCAACACTCGTATCTGGGAAGGCAAACCGAAGATGATCATCGGTTACCTGTTAGCAGCGTTCGCAGTTCTTATGCTGTATATGAACCTGTTTGCAAACTGGGATGAACGTGTAAGACGTTCCCTGTTCGTAGGTATTGTTATTATCCTTGTATTCCTGGTATATCCGGCGAAAAAAGGTACTTCAAAAGTAAACCATGTTCCGATTTATGATATTATCCTGATGATTCTTGGTAGTGGTGCATTCTTCTACTTCGTAATCAACTTTAAAGAGATTATCAGCCATGCAACTCGTATCAGCCAGATCGAAGTTTACGTTGGTATCATTGGTATTCTCGTACTTATGGAGGCTTGTCGTCGTTCCGTAGGTGTTCCAATCCTCGTGGTTGCGACATTCTTTATCGGTTATGCATTCTGGGCAGGATTTGATCAGGGACGTGAGTTCCAGCAGATCCTCAAATCCGTAGTTTACAACCTGTTCTATACAACAGGTGGTGTTATCGGTACTCCGATCGGTGTATGTTCTACATATATCGCACTGTTTATTTTATTCGGTTCCTTCCTTGAGGCAACCGGTATTTCCGAGTTCTTCATCCAGTTATCCAACTCCGTAGCAGGTGCTTCTGACGGTGGTCCGGCGAAAGTAGCCGTTATCTCCTCCGCACTCTGTGGTATGGTGTCCGGTTCTTCCGTAGGTAACACAGTTACTACAGGTTCCGTTACAATTCCACTGATGAAGAAAACAGGTTATAAGGGTGAGTTCGCAGGTGCCGTTGAGGCTGCTGCTTCCACTGGTGGACAGATCATGCCGCCGATCATGGGTGCTGCTGCATTCCTTATGGCGGAGATGGTTGGTGTTCAGTATAGTGAGATCGCGTTCCGTGCAATCTTCCCGGCTCTCCTTTACTTCGTAGGTATCTTCATTACTGTACATCTTGAGGCGAAGAGACTTGGCTTAAAGGGTATCGCGAAAGAAGATCTTCCGAAATTCATGCCGTTATTCATCAGACAGGGTTACCTTCTGATCCCGCTCGTTGCTCTTGTAGCAATGGTTATGGCTGGTTTCACAATGTCCCGTGCGGCTGTAGCTGCAACAGCTCTTGCTATTCTTGTAAGTATGCCGAACAAGAAAACAAGAATGAACCCGGAGCGTTTCGTATCTGCTCTTGAGACAGGTGGTAAGAATACACTTTCCGTAGCTGTATCCTGTGGTATCGCAGGTATCATCGCAGGTGTTGTAACAATGACAGGTCTTGGTCAGATCCTCATCTCCGCGATCGTTGGTGTTGCTGGTGACAAAGTTATCGTTGCTCTGTTCCTTACAATGCTTACATGTATCGTACTTGGTATGGGTGTTCCGACAACTGCCAACTACATCATCATGGCTACAACATGTGCTCCGATCCTCGTTAACGGTATGGGCATCAACCCGATCGCTGCTAACATGTTCGTATTCTACTTCTGTATCGTAGCTGATATCACTCCGCCGGTAGCGCTTGCTGCATACGCAGGTTCCGCTATTGCGAAGTCAAACCCGATGAAGACTGCGTTCAACGCATCACGTCTTGCGATTGCTGCGTTCGTAGTACCGTACATCTTCGCTCTGAACCCGGCTATGCTCTTCATCGATGCCAGCGTAATTGACGTAGTTCTTATCGTAATTACATCCTTAGTAGGTCTGTTCGGTATCGCAGGCGGTCTTGAGGGTTACATGTTCAACAACATGAACGTGATCCAGAGACTCATGGCCGTTGTTGGCGGTCTTTGCATGATGATCCCGGGTACAATGACAGATATCATCGGTGTTGTACTTGTTGGTGCTTCCTGTGCTTGGCAGATGGCTGAGAAAAAGAAAAAAGCAATTGCTTAATTAAATCATTGCAAATTTTGACCGGGGTCCCGTTAGGAGCCCGGGTTTTCTATTTATAAGATAGAAGCAATTGTCATACAAAGAATGAGCCCTACCAACGTCGGAATCAACATAGCCACTGCAGTCCACTTCCAACTTCCTGTTTCCTTTCGCATTGTCAAACAAGTAGTGGAACATGGCCAGTGAAACAGAGAAAACACTGCCATACAGACAAACGTTTTCAATGTCCAGCCATGGGCAGTCAGCAAAGAGAAAAGTCCGGACACATCCTCCATCTCAACCAGATAACCGGTCTGCATATAAGCCATCAAGATGATAGGAAGAACGATTTCATTAGCTGGAAATCCCAAGATGAATGCCATCAAGATCACACCGTCCAGTCCCATCAAACGACCAACAGGCTCTAGAAAAGTACTGCAGCAGCTCAAAAGCGAAAGTCCCCCACCTATCCTTACATTTCCCATGACCCAGATCAAGAGGCCTGCAGGTGCAGCCACAGCAACCGACCGGCCAAGGACAAATAACGTACGGTCAAATACAGAACGGATAATGACTTTTGTTACTTGAGGGCGACGGTATGGAGGAAGTTCGAGTGTAAAGGAAGAGGGGAGGCCTTTGAGCAAGGTGTGTGACAAGAGCCAAGATGCAGCCATCGTAACAGCGACGCCAAGGAGAACAAAACCTGTTAGAAGCAGAGCAGAAAGCAGGTCGGAGAAAGCTGGAGAGAGGAAGCCACCTACAGAAACGCCCATCACGCCCAATGAAATCATGTAGATCAAGAGCGGAAACCGTCCATTACACGGTACCAGACTATTGGTTAAGATCGCGATCAATCGCTCCCGTGGCGAATCAATGATCCGGCATCCGGTTACGCCGACTGCGTTGCACCCGAGTCCCATGGCCATGGTCAGGCACTGCTTCCCGCAGGCTCCACAGCGACAAAATGCTCCGTCCATGTTGTAGGCGATTCGAGGCAGATATCCCAGGTCCTCCAGCAGGGTAAATAGAGGAAAAAAGATTGCCATCGGAGGCAGCATGACCGACACGATCCATGCAACTACCCGATAGACTCCGTAAATAAAAGCACCAATGAACCAATCCGGAGCACCCAGCCGCATGGCTGAATCAGTAAGAAATATTTCAAATCGAAAAAATAAATCCCAGAGCATGGAAGAAGGTACATTAGCGCCGGCAATCGTCAGCCAGAACACCCCTAGCAGCAACAAGATCATAAAAAGAGTTCCGGTCACGTGCCCCGTAAGAAACCGGTCGATTCGCTCCTCGCGGGAGCGATAATCGGTATTGGTATATTCCACTGTCTGTGCAGCCAGTTTCTCTGGTTCGAATAACTGTGGAAGAGAATGTGGACGATTACGGAATTCATATGGCTCATATGTGGATAAAAATGACTTCAAACGATCCAGACCACCTGTGTCTCTGGCGCGACAGGGAATGACCGGAATTCCCAGTTCTGACTCCAACAATGGAAAATCGATCACAATCCCTTTTCGGGCAGCTTCGTCGCAGAGATTCACACAAAGGACCGGTGAAAAATGCATGAATTTTTCAGAAGAAGCAGAGGAGAGTTCCAAAACCTGCCTCAAAAGATGCAGGCCTCGCTCCAGACAGGTTGCATCGCAGATCAGCAGCAGGAAATCATATTCTCCGGTCTCCACAAAGCTCCGAGTCACAGCCTCTTCTTCTGAACGAGTGTCAAAGGAGTAGATTCCCGGCAAATCTGCCACAGAAAAAGAAACTCCATGATATTCAAATTCCCCATATGTGCAGGAAACCGTCACCCCTGCCCAGTTTCCCGTATGCTGCCGCATTCCTGTCAAAGCATTAAATATCGTACTCTTTCCCACATTCGGATTTCCAACCAGTGCGATCCGCCGCGTCATTGTTCCACCTCTTTCACAAAAATCATCCGACTGTCTCGTTCACGAAGCGCGATCACAGCATTTCGCACCAGATAAGCCGCGATATTTCCCTTTGGACGTCTCATAACGCAGGAAATCACGGCACCCGGAGTAAATCCCAGATCTAGCAACCTTCCTGTCATGAGATCATCCGTTCCCAGAAACTCAACTTTACACGATGTACCGGTCTTTATATGACTCAATGGAAGAACCATGCAATCACTCACTCGCAATATGCTTATTTATGAAATATGAAGAAAGAATATAAAATGTGCCTGGACAATAAAA
>JAZRLX010000077.1:0-7841 GCA_045647085.1 Pilosibacter sp. | reverse complement strand
ATGTGGTTAAATTTCTTCATTTGATCAGTGATGAAAATGGCCTCAACATCAGTCAGAGAAATATTACTGTTTCCACATGTGGTATTGTTCCGGGCATTAAGAAGTTTGCAGAAGAGGGACTGTCTGTCACTCTGGCGCTTTCATTACATGCACCGAATGATGAAGTGAGAAAGACATTAATGCCGATCGCCTACAAGTATTCTCTGTCTGAGATACTTCCTGCATGTAAGGAATATTTTGAGAAGACAGGCAGACGATTGACATTTGAATACAGCCTTGTTCAGGGTGTCAATGACAATCTGGATGAAGCGAAGAAACTGGCAGATTTGATCAAAGACATGCACGGTCACGTAAATCTGATCCCGGTCAATCCGATCAAAGAGCGTGATTACAAACAGTCTAATCGAGAAGCCATCGAACAGTTTAAAGGCTATCTGGAAAGAAAAGGCATTAATGTAACGGTTCGTCGTGAGATGGGACGTGACATCGGAGGTGCCTGCGGACAGCTGAGAAAGAGTTATTTAAAGAAAGAGGAGGGAGAAGCATGATTTCACATGCACGTACAGATGTAGGACGCGCCAGAAAGATCAACCAGGACAGTGTCTTTGCGTCTTCCGAACCGATCGGTATTCTTCCGAATCTGTTTATTGTTGCAGACGGTATGGGAGGCCATAAAGCCGGTGATTTTGCTTCTCGCTATGCAGTGAAAGAACTGGTACAGATGGCAGAGTATTCCAAGATCAAAGATCCCGTTTTGTTTCTTCGTGTAGCGATCGAAGAAGTGAACAGTATGCTGTTTGATGAGGCTGCTAACAATCCGGATTTAGACGGAATGGGAACGACTTTGGTCGCAGCGGTAATCGTGGACAATACTCTTTACGTTGCCAATGTAGGTGACAGCCGTCTCTATTTATTGAGAGATGATCTGAAGCAGATCACAAAAGATCATTCACTTGTAGAAGAGATGGTGGCTCTTGGAAAAATTGAGCGAGGCAGCGAGGAATATCGAAGTCAGAAAAATGTGATCACCCGTGCCATCGGTATTCTTCCAACGGTTGAAGTTGATATGTTCGATATTCCTTTACAGGAATGCGATTATATCCTGATGTGTTCAGACGGACTGACCAACATGGTGAGTGATGAGGAGATCAGTAAGATCCTTAAGACAACAGATTTGTTAGAAGAGCAGACAGATAATCTCATTCAAATGGCAAATGATAACGGAGGCCTGGATAATATCGCAGTTATCTTAGTAGAACCTCAGATAAGTGAGGTGATCGTATGATGTTAGGTACAGGCAGCATGCTGCAGGATCGTTATGAGATTTTGGAGCAGATTGGTTCCGGAGGTATGTCAGAAGTATATAAGGCAAAGTGCCATAAGCTCAACCGTCTGGTTGGTATTAAGGTGTTAAAGGCAGAATTTACTTCCGATGCCGGATTTGTAAGTAAATTTAAGATGGAGGCCCAGGCAGCTGCAGGCATGTCCCATCCGAACATTGTAAATATCTATGATGTTGTAGATGAGGGTGATCTTCATTGTATTGTAATGGAGCTGGTTGAGGGTATTACATTAAAAAGTTATATCAATAAAAAGGGACATCTTGCAGTAAAAGAGTCCATTGGAATCGCAATTCAGGTTGCCCAGGGTATTGAAGCGGCCCATGATCAGCATATCATCCATCGTGATATCAAACCGCAGAATATGTTGATTTCCAAGGATGGTAAAGTAAAAGTTGCAGATTTTGGTATTGCAAGAGCTGTATCATCCCAGACTATGAATTCCACTGTTGTCGGATCAGTACACTATGTTTCTCCGGAACAGGCAAGAGGCGGATTTGTCGATGCAAGAACGGATATTTATTCTCTCGGTATTACTATGTTTGAGATGCTGACAGGAAAAGTTCCGTTTGAAGGTGAAAATACCGTAACGGTTGCATTGGCTCATTTAGAAGAGCCGATCGTGCTTCCGAGCATGTTAAACCCGGAGATTCCTCCTGCAGTGGAGCAGATTATTTTAAGATGTACGGAAAAGAAACCGGAAAATCGTTATGCGTCGATCAGCGATCTGATCAGCGACCTCAGAAAGGTACTGATCAATCCGGATGATATTTCCATTGGCGCCGCAGCCGCTCCGGAATTGACTTCTGATACGATCATGATCAGCAAAAAGGATATGGATATGATTACATCCAAGCATAAAAAGGTGGAGGAGGAAGAAGAATTTGATGAGGAACCGATAGATGATGAGTCTTCATCGCATCTGGAAAAACTTCTTACAACCTTTGGAGTGATCGCTGCAATTGTTGTTGTAGCAGTTGTTGTAGTTGTATTTTCAAAACTTGGTGGATTGTTTAAAGACAACAATCCGTTAGGAACCGGTGATCAGGTCACAGTCGAAGCAAATAGTGGAGACGAGATCAGTCAGAAGGAAGTGCGTATGCCGGATCTGGTAGGAGATACACAGGAAGAAGCGGAGAAAAAACTGGCAGATTTAGATCTGAAAATGAAAGTGATCCTTGAAAATTCGGATGAAATTGCCAAGGGAACGATCATTTCTCAGGAAAATGCTCCGGATTCTGTGCTTCCGAGATATTCCAGTGTTATTGTGACTGTGAGCGGCGGATCAGATAAAGTAGAACTGGAAGGTCTTGGGTTGACTGAAATGACACTCGATACAGCAGTTCGTCTGATCGAAGGTAAAGGTTTGAAGGCAACAGTTGTAGAAGAAAATCATGAAACGGCTGTGATCGGTTCTATTTTACGATATGAACCTCTTGATAAAGCATCCCTTGGAGATACCGTAACTCTCTACGTCAGCAAGGGACCTGAAATTGAGACGGTAGTTGTGCCGAAACTGGAAGGACAGTCTTCTGACTGGGCTGTACAGTTATTAACGTCAGCAGGTCTTGTGGTTGGTTCTATTAAAGAAGAGTACCATGATACAATTCCGGCAGGATGCGTAGTCAGTCAGGCAGTTGTTCCTGGTGAAGAGATCGAGATCGGAACCGTTGTTGATTATGTGATCAGTTTGGGACCGGAACCGCCTCAGACACAGTTCTTAGCTTCTCTGGAGGCAAGCTATCCGCTTCGTATATCTTATGGACCTGGTTCACCGTCTACAGAGATTCAGATTGTACTTCGCCTGAAACAGGTGGTTAATGGTGAAGTAACATATACTCAGTTAACAGAGCCGAAGGCTTATTCTACAGATACGATGCTGGATATTCGTTTTACAAAGATTCGCGGAGCTGACGGAGTATCCAATGGTGAAGTTGAGATCGTAGATATGACCAACAATGTTGTACTGAATACTTATAATATTAACTTTTTTGAGATTGAAGTATAAACTATGACTGGAAAGATAATGAAAGGAATTGCCGGATTTTACTATGTACACGATGGCATTTCCAGTGTTTATGAATGTAAGGCAAAAGGAATCTTCCGTAACAAAAAGATCAAACCGCTGGTCGGTGACGATGTAGAGTTTACAATTTTGGATGAACAGGAAAAAACAGGAAACATCGTAGATATTCTGGAACGTGAAAATGAGCTGATCCGTCCGGCAGTAGCCAATATCGACCAGGCAATGGTTGTATTTGCTGCGACAGATCCGGAACCGAATCTTAACCTTTTGGATCGTTTCCTCGTGACAATGGAGTCACAGGATGTTCCGGTTGTGATCTGTTTTAATAAAAAAGATCTGGTTACAGAAGATGAAGCGAAAAAACTGATTTCTATCTATGAGGCAGCGGGATATGAAGTGCATTTGACCAACGCAAAAAGCGGTGAAGGTATTGAACAGATCCGAGGCCTCTTAAGAGGGAAGACAACGGTTCTTGCAGGTCCGTCCGGTGTAGGTAAATCTACTATTACCAATGAAATCCAGCCGGAGGCTGAGATGGAGACCGGTACGATCAGCGAGAAGATCAAACGAGGCAAACATACAACACGTCATTCGGAATTGTTTTTTGTAGAGGCTGACACGTATGTGATGGATACACCAGGATTCAGTTCCATGTTTGTTGACAACATGAAACCGGAGGAATTACAGCAGTTCTTCCCGGAATTTGATGAATTTATTCCGGATTGTCGCTTTCTCGGCTGTGTTCATGTGGGCGAGAGGGAATGTGGCGTAAAAGATGCGGTAAAACAGGGTTCTCTTTCTAAGGAACGTTATGAAAATTATCGTTTGATCTATGAAGAATTAAAAAACAAAAGGAGATATTAGTATGTACATCTTAGCACCATCCGTTTTAGCAGCAGATTTCTCTAAATTAGGAGAAGAAGTAAAGACAGTAGCAGAAGCAGGCGCAAAGTATATTCATCTTGATGTGATGGACGGCGCATTCGTTCCGAGCATTTCTTTTGGTATGCCGGTAATTGAAAAATTACGTGGCTGCACAGATGCAATTTTTGATGTGCATATGATGGTGGAAGAGCCGGGACGCTATATTCAGGATATGAAGAAAGTCGGTGCAGATCTTATCTGTGTACATCAGGAAGCATGCGTACATTTAGATCGTACCATCAACCAGATCAAAGAGGCCGGCTGTAAGGCGGCAGTTGCTCTGAATCCGGCGACACCGGTAGAGACACTCTCCTGTATTTTAGATCAGGTTGATATGTTCCTGATCATGTCTGTAAATCCGGGATTTGGCGGACAGAAGTTCATCCCGTATGCCGTTGAAAAAATCAAAAAGCTTCGTAAGATGTTAGACGATGCAGGCTTGAAAACGGATATTCAGGTAGACGGCGGTGTAACAACAGAAAACGTACGTATGTTGATCGAGGCAGGCGCAAACGTTTTTGTTGCCGGTTCCGCTGTATTTAAAAACGATGCAGCAGCCAATACAAAGGCATTCCTTGAAATTTTCAAAGAATACGAATAAATAAATCAGGTCCAGGGGGCGAACAAGAATGAAAACATGTTTATTGATTTCCGGCGGTCCTCTGGACCTTTCGTTTGTAAAAGATTTTTTGAAGGATCGTAACTATGATTTTGTAGTGGCAGCAGATGCCGGTTTCTCGGCTTGTCTGGAGTTGGATATTCATCCGGATCTTCTGGTGGGAGATTTTGATACATTTGGAAGAGAGAAAATCCAATCGTATATATCGGATCCACAATATAATATTGAAATCCACAAGCCCGAAAAAGATGAAACCGATACAGAGCTGGCATTTCGAAGGATCCGCGAAGCAGGGTTTTGTGAAGTGGATGTCCTGGGAGCGCTCGGTGGTCGATTGGACCATGAAATATCCAATATCCATTTGCTGGTCCATGAGATGAGAAAAGGTCTTCAGGCAAATTGTTACGATGCAAAGAATCGAATCTATATTCTTGATTCTGAGCAAAAAAGCGAGTATAATTTTTCCAGAAGCAGACAATATGGAACGTATGTATCCTTCCTTCCGGTCACAGAGAACGTAAAAGGGATCACATTAACCGGATTCAAATATCCGTTACAAGACAAAGATATCTCGATTTTTAAAAATCCGAGCCTTTGTGTCAGCAATGAAATCCTCGAGGAATTTGCTGTGATCTCTCTGAAAGAAGGAATCTTAATGTGCATCGAGTCGAAAGATTGATCGGCTTGCAGGAATGAACAAAATGCTCAGAGGAAAGAATATATGGAACAATACAGACAGAAAAAAATTGCAGTAATTAATGATTTATCCGGTTATGGACGTTGCTCATTGACAGTGGCCCATCCAATTCTATCAGTTATGGGAATCCAGAGTTGCCCGGTTCCGACCGCGATCCTCTCAAACCATACAGAGTTTCCGGTGTATTTCTTCGATGATTATACGGATAAGATGCGAGCATATATTGGCAAATGGATCGAACTCGGTCTGGATTTTGATGCAATTTCCACCGGTTTTCTTGGTTCTGCGGAACAGATTGAGATCGTTCTGGAATTCGTAGAACACTTCCGTGAGGAAAATACGCTGATCATTGTTGATCCGGTTATGGGTGACCACGGAAAGATATATGCTACTTACACAGAAGAGATGTGTGAGGAAATGAAGCAGCTTGTGAGCTATGCAGATGTTGTTACACCGAATGTAACGGAGGCATGTATTTTAACCGGAACCCCATATAAAGATAAAGGATGGACCAGAAAAGAACTGCTTAATATGGCGACGATGCTTCAGATCATGGGAGCAAAATCAGTTGTGATCACCGGTGTGAGAGAAGGAAACTTTTATACCAATGTAGTCTTAGAGCATGGAAAACATGAGGCTGAGTTTGTAAAAGTTAAAAGCGCCGGAAATCAGAGACCGGGAACCGGAGATGTGTTCTCCTCCGTACTGGCAGGATCTGTATTAAATGGATGTAGTCTTCGTGCATCAACAGAAAAAGCAGCTCGATTTGTCAGAGACTGTATTACGAAGTCTGATGAATTAAATATACCGCACAGCAACGGAGTCTGCTTTGAGGAGATTATCGGTAAACTTGTAAAAAGATAGGGAAAATCCCCTTTTCATTCCAAAAGAAATGTGCTATATTCTAAGATAAGTGTTCTGTTAGCATGTGAAAGTATACCATGTGAAACAGATGAAAGAGATAAAAGAACCTGTGTGTGTCAGCACAGGACTAATAAAGGAGATAGTGACAATGTTAGATTTAAGATTTGTTAGAGAAAATCCGGAAATCGTTAAGCAGAATATCCGCAACAAATTCCAGGATAATAAACTTCCGTTAGTAGATGAAGTGATCGCACTTGATGAAGAAAGCCGTAAAGTAAAAAAAGAGGCAGATGATCTTCGTGCCAACAGAAACAAGATCTCCAAGCAGATCGGTATGTTAATGGGTCAGGGCAAAAAAGAAGAAGCTGAGGAAGTAAAGAAGCAGGTTGCAGCAGCAGCTTCTCGTCTTGCTGAGTTAGAGGAGATGGAAAAAGACCTCGAAGCAAGAGTAAAGAAGATCATGATGACAATCCCGAATATCATCGATCCGAGCGTTCCGATCGGTAAAGATGATTCCGAGAACGTGGAAGTTCAGAAATACGGTGAGCCGGCAGTTCCGGAGTTTGAGATTCCGTACCACACAGAGATCATGGAGAAATTCGCAGGTATTGACCTTGATGCAGCAAGAAAAGTTGCAGGTAACGGTTTCTACTACTTAATGGGCGACATCGCAAGACTTCACTCTGCAGTGATCTCCTACGCAAGAGATTTCATGATCGACCGCGGTTTCACATACTGCATCCCGCCATTCATGATCAGAAGCGACGTTGTTACAGGCGTTATGAGCTTTGCTGAGATGGAAGCTATGATGTATAAGATCGAGGGTGAAGATCTTTACCTCATCGGTACAAGTGAGCATTCCATGATCGGTAAATTCATCGATACAATCGTTCCGGAAGCAGAACTTCCGAAGACATTAACAAGCTATTCTCCGTGTTTCCGTAAAGAGAAAGGTGCTCACGGCATTGAAGAGCGTGGTGTTTACAGAATCCACCAGTTCGAGAAGCAGGAGATGATCGTTGTATGTAAGCCGGAAGAGTCTCCGAAGTGGTTCGACGTATTATGGCAGAACACAGTAGATTTATTCCGTTCCTTAGATATTCCGGTACGTACACTTGAGTGCTGCTCCGGCGACCTTGCGGATCTGAAAGTGAAATCCATCGACGTAGAGGCTTGGTCCCCGAGACAGAAGAAGTACTTCGAGGTAGGCAGCTGTTCCAACCTTGGTGATGCACAGGCAAGACGACTTAAGATCCGTGTAAATGGTGAAGATGGCAAGAAGTATTTTGCACATACATTAAACAATACAGTAGTTGCTCCGCCGAGAATGCTCATCGCGTTCTTAGAGAACAACTTACAGGCTGACGCTTC
>JAZRLX010000076.1:0-3250 GCA_045647085.1 Pilosibacter sp. | reverse complement strand
ATTAATTTATCAAGAAGAGAACTTCCGATGGTTCCTTCCGGCATCTCAACCCCAAAATTCTCGGCAATTGTAGCACCGATCACTGCAAATGTATCTGTGCTCTCAAGTTTGCCGTTGCCCTTCATGGACGGAGAGTATGCGATGAACGGAACACGCTCTCTTGTATGATCTGTACCAACGTGGGTCGGATCATTACCGTGGTCTGCAGTGATGATCACCAGATCATCCTCATTCAGGAGTTCCAGTAACTCGCCTAATTTTACGTCGAATTTTTCGATTTCCTGAGCATAACCGTTTACATCACGGCGATGGCCCCATAATGCATCGAAGTCAACCAGGTTTACGAAGCAGAGACCTTCAAAATCTCTCTTCGCGATCTCGATTGTCTGTTCCATACCATGAACAGAGCTCTTGGATTTGTTGGATTCTGTCAGACCTTCACCATCGAAGATATCGAAGATCTTACCAACGGAGATCACTTCAAGACCGGCATCTTTTAACGCGTTAAGAGCAGTTCTTCCGTACGGCTTTAATGCGTAGTCGTGACGGTTTGCAGTTCTCTTGAATTCACCTTTTTTCTTTCCAACATACGGTCTTGCGATAACACGGCCGACTTTCCATTCATCCTTCATTGTGATCTCGCGGGCGATCTCACAGCAGCGGTATAATTCTTCAAGGCCGAACGTTTCCTCATTACCACAGATCTGAAGAACGGAGTCAGCAGATGTGTAAACGATCATGTGGCCTGTTGCGATCTCTTCTTCGGCAAGTTCGTCTAAGATCTCTGTACCGCTGGCACTCTTGTTACCAATGATCACACGACCTGTTCTTGCAGATAACTCGTCTAACAGTTCCTTCGGGAATCCGGTCTCAGTAAATGTCTGGAACGGTTTTGTGATATGAAGACCCATCATCTCCCAGTGACCTGTCATTGTATCTTTGCCTGTGCTTGCCTCATGTAAATAAGCATAGTATCCTAACGGATTTTCAACCGGTGCAACCTGCTTTAACGGATGAAGGTTTGCCATACCGATTTTCTGAAGGTTCGGAATATGAAATGTGTCCATGCTCTGAGAGATATGGCCAAGTGTATCAGTTCCAACATCGCCGTACTCCGCTGCATCCGGTAATGCGCCTACTCCGAGAGAATCCATAACAATTGTAAAAATACGTCTATACTTACTCATTTCGATCTCCTTTTCCATCAATGTATTCTTTTAATTTTTCGTACTGCTCTTTTGAGATCACAATTTTTCCGGTTTCGACAGAAACCAGACCTTCACTTTTTAGTGATGTAATGCTTCGCTGAATGCTGCGGATATTAAATCCGATCTTATCGGCCAGTTCAGACTGGCTCTTTTTATTGCGAAATACGCCGTTTTTGTCGCTTTGCTCTCGCTCATAGAGTCGGACCAGATAATTGACCAGACGTTCCTTGCATCCCATGAACAGCCACTCTCGTTCGATATTCGTTTCGGATGAAAAGGTATTCAAGATTTTACGGAGTCTCAGGAACAATGCATGTTCATCGTGTCGGATCCAGTTTAGGTAACTCTTTTTGGAGAGTTTTAACAGCTTACAGTTTTGCTCGGCGCGAACGGAAGCACAGAATTCAGAACAGTCGGTAAATACTTCGAAGTCTCCGATGATGTCCTTTTTGGAAAAATCCATAAAGGAATACATCTGTCCCATTTTCTGATGCGCTTCGCCAATCACGCGACCGTTTAAAATAAAGTAAACCGTATCGCAAGGCATTCCTGCCTGCAGGATGTAGTCGCCTTTTTTGACTTCCGTGACGATCATTTGTTTTGCAGTTTCTTCAGGAAGGTTTCGAAACAGATCGGTCAGATATTCTTTCTTTCCGCTTTCTGTTTTTTTCAGAAGATCAAACAGTTCTTTTTTTGAGTTCATTTTGATTGCCTCACTTTACTCGATCAGGCAGTCATGTTTGTAATGCAGGAAATACCTGCAACTTCCTTGTTATACATACCTATACCTCTTCTTTTCTCGCGATCATTACAACCACGTCGCTTCTTTATTATACATCAAATTATAATTAGTATAAACCCTAAACCCAACGACATATGTCGTGTTTTTTGATAAAAAAACATGTTCTTTTGACCATACAGTACCTGAATAAGGGGGTGCGAAATATCCTCTTGTGGAATTATGCATTTTACTGTATAATCTGAAGATAGATAACTATGCTTTGTGATGCCCGATAGGGCAAAGTGGCTATGATAAATGGAGGTAACCCAATGACCAGAAGAGAAGCAAGAGAACATTGTTTTAAGATGCTGTTTTGTCAGGATTTTTATCCGGCAGAGGAAAAGAACGAGCAGTTAGAGCGTTACTTTGATGCGCCGATCGAAGACGTGACAAACAAAGACGGAGTCGATGAGGTGCTCCACGATGTAACTTTAAACGATGAAGAAAAGAAGCAGTTAGAAGAAAGAGCAGAGAAGATCATGCTCGCAATTCCGGAGCTGGATGAGGAGATCAACAAGGTTGCGGAAGGCTGGAAGACAAACAGAATGGGAACTGTAGAGTTAAGCATTCTGCGTCTGGCTGTGTATGAATTAAAACATGATGACGAGATTCCGGAGAAGGTTGCGATCAACGAGGCAGTTGAGTTAGCAAAGAAATTCGGCGGCGATGATGCTCCGGCTTTCGTAAACGGAATTTTAGCAAAGTTAGTATAAGAAGCTTTATGGCCGGATCTGTCCGGTCAGAGGAGACAGGACATGGCAGGAGTATATTCTGTAACGCAGGTCAATTCGTATATTAAAAATATGTTTTCACAGGACTTCCTTCTTCGCCGTCTTTCGGTGAAGGGGGAAGTTTCCAACTGCAAATATCATACTTCCGGCCATATTTATTTCACGTTGAAGGACCGTGGAGGCACACTGGCAGCGGTCATGTTTGCCGGACAGAGACGGGGACTGCAGTTCCGTCTCGAAGAGGGACAGCAGGTTGTTGTGAAAGGAACGGTTGATGTTTACGAGCGCGATGGCAAATACCAGTTATACGCGCAGGAGATCGAATTGGCCGGCCGCGGTGACCTTTATGTGAAATTTGAAAAGCTGTTGAGGGAATTGGAAGAGATGGGGATGTTCGATGCCCAGTACAAACGACCGATCCCGAAATATGCAAAACGTGTGGGAATCGTAACTGCGCCGACGGGAGCTGCTGTACGCGATATCATCAATATCAGTAAGCGACGCAATCCATATGTGCAGTTAGTCTTGTA
>JAZRLX010000075.1:0-4647 GCA_045647085.1 Pilosibacter sp. | reverse complement strand
GTTGCACAGATTGAGTTATCAACGATAGAAGAAGCAGGAGAAATTCTTACAAAAGTCATGGAAGAGGGCGCCGATTTCTATTCCATTGCGAAAGAATACTCCGAAAATGAAGAAGTGAAAAAACAGATTTTTTATGGACTCATGGGCGAGGAATATGAGAAGGCAGCCTACGGATTGAAGATGGATGAGATTAGCGGGATCGTGGAAGATTCCGGGAACTATTACATTTTAAAGTGTCTGGATGATTACAATGAAGAAGCCACAAAAGTGAGAAAAGAAATGATGATCCAGGAAAAGAAAAATGAAGCATTCCATACATCCTATCAGATGTACAAATCAGAACATCCACTGACAGAGGATAAAGCCTTTTGGGAATCTCTTCAATTAGCAGATTGTCCGTTGGTAGATGCCGATTTCTTTGAAATCTATGAAACGATGTTTATGAATAGCATTGAAGGACAGTAACGAGAAAGTCAGTCGATTTGACTGGCTTTTTCTTGTATATTTCTTCCATTTGGTGTACAATAAAAGTTGGAGACTTGAAGGAGGAACCCATATGGTAGCGTTAAAGATTGAAGAACAGAAAACGTTTACAGCAGGCTTATTTTTAGGCGAATTGTTCGATCGTTTTTTAGTGAGAGAGGCGAATATTACAACATTCAACAGTTTCACGATCGACGGTCGTGTTCGACACGGATATTATTCCGATGAAGAGCTGGAAGAGAATCAGATCGAAGAGTTCTCCGCTTGGAAAGTTCTGAAACCGTTTTGTTTTTCTCTGATCAAAGGAAAACGTTTACCGGAGAGTTTCCGAATCGTATTTATGCTTTCGCCAGACGCAAAAGAAAAGTTTGTGGAAAGCCGGGTCCCGGGTATGTCTCCGGATTCGGTGGGGGGACTTTATCTTAACGTTCTTTATGAGAATAATGAGATGACTGTCGTGACAGGAACATCCTTGAATATTTTCACGATGGATAAGACCTTAGAACGAGAGTGGGATGAAAGTGTAAAACAGTTTCTGAAAAAGCATGATGTTGCGTGCAGTGAAATGTAATATCGCACTGAACAAGATGAAAGGGGTAAATAATATCATGGTAAAATTCGCAGATCTTCAGTATGTTCGCCCGGATATGGACGCAGTGATGGCCAGAATAAAGGCTGACATCGAGGTTTTAAAAAATGCAAAAACTTACGAGGAATTTAAAAATGCATATATGGATTATGTGCAGGTAGATATCGAGGTGACAACTTCTCAGCAGGTTGCCCATATCCGCAACACAATCAATATGCTTGACGAATATTATGCAGCAGAAAAGGCATTCTTCAATGCACAGATGCCGAAATACGGAATCGTTGTCAAAGAGATGGGCGGCGTGATCCTGAATTCTCCGTTCAAGAAAGATTTTGAGGAAGAGTTTGGTTCTATCGTGATCCAGAACATCGAAGCACAGCAGCTGTTATCCAGCGAAGCTGTTGTAGAAGACATGGTAAAAGAGGCTGATCTTGCAAACCTGTATTCTAAGACAGTTGCAGCAGCATCCATCGAGTTCAATGGTGAGACATGCACAATCTACGGTCTCTTAAAATACATGAAGAGCACAGACCGTGAGATCCGTAAGGGTGCATTCGAGGCATGGGCAGCTCTTTTCGAGTCTATTGCTCCGCAGATCGACGAGATTTATGCTGAATTAGTAAAGATCCGTGTTGGTATGGCAAAGAAACTTGGTTTCGACAGCTTCACACCAATGGGTTACTTAAAACGCCGCAGATATGATTACACAGCGAAGGAACTGGAAGTATTCCGTAAACAGGTTCGCGAAGTGATCGTTCCGGCTTGTGTGGAACTGTATGACAGACAGAGAGAAAGACTCGGTGTTGAGAAACTTTACTTCTACGATGAGAACATCACAAATCCGAACGGAAACGCAATGCCGATCGGCGGCCGTGACTACATGGTAGGAAAAGCACAGGAAATGTACCGCGAGCTGGCTCCGGAAGCAGGCGAGTTCTTTGATTTCATGGTTGAATACGATCTGTTTGATCTTGAGACAAAACCGGGCAAACGTGTAGGCGGCTACTGCACATCCCTTCCGCTTTACCATGCTCCGTTCATCTTCTCCAACTTCAACGGTACAGATGCGGACGTAAACGTTCTCACACATGAGGCAGGCCATGCATTTGCAGGCTTTACAGCAGCAAAATTCCAGCCGACACCGGAACTTTGCCATTCCACAAGTGAGATCAACGAGATCCACTCCATGGGCATGGAGCTCTGGACTTATCCGTGGATGGAGAGCTTCTTTGGCGAGAAGGCAGAGGAGTACAGAAAAGATCACCTTGCAGATGCTCTTATGAAGATCCCGTATCTGGTAAGTGTAGACGAGTTCCAGCACAGAGTATATGAGAATCCGGATATGACTCCGATGGAGTGGAGAGCTGCATGGCATGAGATCGAGAAAGAGTATATGCCGTGGAGAGCATATGACGGAAATGAGTTCTTAGAGCAGGGCGGTTTCTGGATGCAGAAACAGCACATCTTCTTATATCCGTTCTACTATGTAGATTATGCAATGGCTCAGATCGGTGCATTTGAGTTCTATACACAGATGCAGAAAGACCGCAAGGCGGCTTGGGACAACTACTACAAGCTTTGTCAGGCTGGCGGTTCTATGGGTTACTTCAAGCTTCTTGAGTACTGTAACCTTCACAACGTACTGCAGGAAGGTTCTGTAAAAGAAGCCCTTACAGCAGTATTTGAGGAACTGGGCGTATAAAATCATACAAGGGAGAGTCTTTTGGCTCTCCCTGAGGTTTCGTTATGGATAAAAAAAGAGAAATCTATTATGGCTGGTATATCGTTGCAGTAGGATGCATCTGCCTTGCAATGACTACCGGTGTGGTTAATAACTGTTTTAGTCAGTTCATGAAACCGGTTTGTGCAGATATGGGAATTACCAGACAGCAGATGAGTTTGGTCCAGACCGTATTTTCCTTCTCTCAGATGTTTTTTGCCATGCTTTGGGGAAGTCTTTCCAAAAGGATTCATCTTCACAAGTCCATGTGCCTCTGTGCGGTAGTAATGCCGATCATCTATGCATGTTATGGATTGATGCAGGAAATCTGGATGGGTTATATTATTTCCATCGCGATCACTCCGTTTTTCTATATCATTTCCATGGCGGTATTTAATTATATCATCGGAAACTGGTTTTTGAAGAACCGTGGTCTGGCGATCGGTCTTGCATCCATGGGAACCGGTATCGGCGGCATGGTCATGAATACCCTCAGCAGTCAGTTGATCATTCATATCGGTTGGAGAATGACATATTTTGTTCTTGCGGCAATTATGTTTGTTCTCGTGGTTCCGCCTGTAATCTTGATCGTTCGTGAAAAACCGGCGGACAAAGGACTGAAGCCGTATGGCTGGGAAGAAGCAGAGGCAGAACGCATTGCACGTGAACAGGCTGCACAGGCAGGTGTGGTCCTTGCAGAAAACAAAGAAGGCTATACATTTGCAGAAGCTCTTCGAATGCCGGTATTCTGGGCGGTTATGTTCTGTAGTGTGAGTATGGTTATGGCCATTATGGCATTCTATCCGACCCTTGCTCCGCATTTGAGTGATTGTGGATACAGTGTGACATTTGCAGCGCTTATGACGTCCATTTCCATGGGAGCTTTGGCAATCGGTAAAGTGACTCTGGGCAGAATGTTTGACAAATTGGGAAATAGAAAAGCAGTGACGATCGCCTGCTCCTGCACACTGGCAGGTACGATCGCGATGATCTTCTGTACAAGTCCGATCGCGCTGGCGTTCATCGTTCTGGGTGTCGGCCTTGGATGTTCCTTTGGTGCTGTATGTATGCCGATCATCGTTCAGAATATTTTCGGAATGAAAGACTATAACTCGATTTATAGTAAATTGACGGTTGCGACAAACCTTGGAAGTGCCCTTGCTCCGGTAATCACCGGTCGTACATACGATGTATGCGGAAGTTATGTTCCGGCGTACATCGGAGTGGCGATACTTACTGTGATCAGTATTGTTATTCTTAGGATTTATTTGCCGAAGGATAAATAAGAAAATGAAATGGGAGGATAACCGATTGGCTATCCTCCCTCGTTTTTTTACCATTCTTTATGATATACAGTTTCACCGTTCTTAATTACAGTCTCCACTAAGTTGATTGTGGAATGATACGGCATAAAGTGGATGGACGGGAATTTCAGGAAGATGATATCTGCCTTCTTACCCGGCTCCAGGCTGCCGATGGTGTCAGCGCGGTCAACAGCAGCAGCGCCGTTGATAGTCAGAGCTGTGATTACCTCTTCAATTGTCATACCCATGTAAATACAGCCGAGAGCAACAAGAAGCGGAATGTTGTTTGTAAAGCAGCTGCCCGGGTTTAAGTCGGATGCGAGAGCAACAGCACAGCCACTTTCGATCATCTTTCTTGCCGGTGCAAACGGCTCTTTTAAGCAGAATGCAGTTGCCGGGAGAAGTGTGCTGATCACACCGCTTTCCGCCATCTGCTTGATACCTTCGTCAGATGCTTTGAGAAGGTGGTCTGCGGAGAAAGCACCTGTCCTTGCAGCAAGTTCTGCACCGCCGAGAGATACGATCTCATCTGCATGCACTTTTAACTTGAA
>JAZRLX010000074.1:0-5934 GCA_045647085.1 Pilosibacter sp. | reverse complement strand
GTCATCTCAACATCGAGCTCTTTTGCGATACGTACGAAGGAAAGGATATCATTTGCCTGATGAGCATGAGCTTTTAACGGCATCTCTTTGTTTAATACCGGGATAAGAGCTGCGGATTTCTCATCGTATGCCGGAAGTTTGGAAACATCATCACCTGCAGCTTCTACTTTTGCTTTGTAGAGAGCAGCTTTCTTTAATGCGTTGCGAAGGTTTGCTGCGGATGTCATACGGCTGGAGATGCCTTTTGTCTGGTAGCAGCGTTTCGGGTTTTCACCGAATGCACACTTCATAGCAACGTCGTTCTTTACGATCATATCGTCAGCACATGTGCCTACCGGTTTGATCGCAGCGAATGTACCGCCGAGAATATTTGCGGAACCTGGGCCTGTTGCGAAGGATGTAACACCTGCTTCAGCAGCCATACGCATGCACGGATCGAACGGGTTGATCGCGTCGATCGCACGAAGGTGCGGAGCAACCGCATCGTTCATCTCGTTGTAGTCATGACCTTCGTAACCGATGCCGTAGCCGTCAAGACCGATGTGGCAGTGAGCCTCTACGAAGCCCGGGTATACATGAAGATCTGTTGCGTCGATGATCTCGTCAGCGTTTAAACCTGTGCCGATCTTAACGATCTTGCCGTCTTCAACGAGAATGTCAGCAACGAAAGCTTCTTTGGAAATAGCGTTGTGGATAGTACCGTTTTTAATACAGAGCATGAAAAAATTCCTCCTGTTAAATAAAAATTATTTTAAGAAACAACGTTTCTTGGATTTCCTGCAAAAAATGCTTTGATGTTTCCATCGAGAATGGAAACCAGTCTCTGGCGGGTTTCAAGTCCTTTCCATCCCATATGCGGAGTCAGGATCACATTGTCCAGAGTGTAAAGCGGATTGTCTTCAGCCGGCGGTTCTGTTTCCTGAACATCCAGGGCAGCACCTGCGATCACGCCATTCTGTAATGCTTCGATCAGTGCCGGCTCGTCAACCAGAGCACCGCGGGAAGTATTTACAAGGAATGCAGACGGTTTCATCTTGGACAATGTTTCTTTGTTGATGATATGTCTGGTCTGTGGAGTCAGCGGACAGTGCAGAGACACATAATCACTGTTACTTAATAATGTATCCAGATCTACGTAGCGGATACCATCGGAATCTTCACGAGGGGTTCTTGTGTATACAAGAATATTCATATCCAGAGCTTTAGCGATCTTGATCACAGCACGACCGATATTGCCGGCACCGATGATACCAAGTGTTTTTCCGTTTACTTCCACATGCGGAACCTGAAGATGTTTTGTAAAGTTTGAATGGTCACCTTTTGCGAGCATCTTCATCTGTGTCTGCATAGTGGAGCTGAGATTCAGGATCATCATGATCGCTGTGTGTGCTACACGCTCAGAGCTGTAGGATGGTACATTGCAGACAATGATCCCTTTTTCTCTTGCCGCAGCCAGATCCAGGTTATTGTAACCGGTTCCTGCTTCACAAATGATCTTTACAGAGTCCGGGAACTGGCGGATCAGGTCTCCGCTTACCGGCATTTCTTTTGTTACAACAACACCGGCACCCTGAATGCGCTCTAAGAGCTGTTCCGGAGTCGTATCGTCGTATACAGTTACATCATCGGAAAGAATGGAAAAATCCAGATTTCCGTCATAATTCATCTTGGCGGCGTTTAAAACAACCGTTTTTTTGTTCATGGGGCTTTTACCTCCGATCTTGCTTATAAGTATTCCAAAAAAGATTTCAATATATCAGCCGGCAGCTGTCCGGGAGCCGAAGCATTTCCGGCTGTTCCGAATGTCACAGCAGAGCCGGATAAGGAACCGCACACACGGCTGACTGCACCGAGCTGTCCCATGGACATAGTGATCACAGGTGTGTCGGAATGCTGTTCCTTCATTATAAGAGTGGCGGAGAGCAATGTCAGAACATCACGTTCATTCTTTGGCATCACCGCATATTTGGCAATATCTGCGCCCAGTTCCTGCATCTTGCAGAGACTGCCTACGATTTCAGATTCCGCCGGAGTCTTTTTAAAATCATGTTTGGAAGCAACAATTTTTGTGTTTGAAGAATGATGGGCAGCAGCACAAAGGCGTATCATCACATCATCGCCTTTGGAAAGTTCCACGTCGACAAGATCAGCAAATCCGCTGTTGATCACAGCCAGATTGATGACTTCATATTCTTTGGTGGAAATATCTGCCTGTCCGCCTTCTTCTGATGTACGGATCGTGAATAAAAGAGGGATTTCACCGAGCACACGGCGAAGTTCCTGCAAGGCTTCTATGCAGCAGGCTTCATTTCTGAAATCACCATAAAAATCCGCACGCCATTCCACCAGGTCACAAGGACTGTTTTGGAGTGTCTGTGCAGATCGAAGCAGGTTATGCAGATCCATATCCGTAAGCGGAATGCAGATCTTTGGAAGACCTTCACCAAGAGTCAGATTTCTGACTTGAACTACGCTTCCCATCGGTATTTCTCCTCTTGATTTTCTCTATAAAATAGTATAAAGGGAAAGGACAAAATTGTCAATATTCACTAAAAAGAGATAACTTATCGAGAAATTTCTTATGCGAAATAACCTTTTGTAAAAAGAGCTTGATGGTCTCGAAAGAAGTCGATATAATTAGGTGAAAAAATACTTGAGGAGTAGTAGAAAGTATGAGTAGTAATAAACATATGGCTGCGTTGGGAAGAATGATCGCATCCATGGCAATTTTCGGTACCGTTGGTATCTTTATTAAAAGCATTCCGTTTCCATCTGCAGTGATCGCATTGGGACGCGGCATCATCGGTTCCATTTTCCTGTTACTGACGGCAGCTTTGTCGAAGAAGGCATTGGACGTTCCGGCGATTAAAAAGAACTTGAAGCTGTTGATCTTGTCAGGTGTGGCGATTGGCGTAAACTGGATCTTATTATTTGAATCTTACAAATACATTCCGGTATCGACAGCGACCTTGTGTTATTATCTGTCACCGGTGTTTGTGACCCTGGCGTCTCCGATCGTGCTGAAGGAGAAACTGACAGGAATGAAGCTGGCATGCGTAGGTGCAGCGCTTCTTGGCATGGCATTGATCTCCGGCGTATTCCAGGGCAATGCGGCAGGCGGTCAGTTTACAGGAATCTTACTGGCTTGTGGTGCAGCTGTTCTTTATGCGACTGTTGTGCTGCTCAATAAATTTATTAAAGATATCCCGGCCAATGACTGTACGGTGATGCAGCTTGGTACGGTAGCTGTGGTATTACTTCCGTATGTGCTTTTAACGGAAAATCTTGGCGCGATTGCATGGGAACCGTCTCATCTGGCGATGCTGTTGTTCGTCGGCATCTTACATACAGGTATTGCATACAAACTGTATTTTGGAGCAGTTCCATATGTGGAAGGACAGACCATTGCACTCGTCAGCTATGTAGATCCGGTGATCACGATCATTTTATCCGCGATCGTGTTAGGTGAGCCGCTGACAATTTACAGTATCGCAGGTGCGGTACTGATCCTTGGCTCTACGATGGTGGGAGAATTACTTGGAAAGAAATAAATAAGAAGGTCGTCTGACAGATAGGTCTGACGGCCTTTTTTACTTGTTTAATACGATGAAATATGCTATGATAAAAGTTGGGAATTATTGTTTCATCAATCGCAGAAATTGCGGTAAGGGGAAGGAGAAAATATATAATGAAGTACGATTTTACCAGTATTATTGACCGTCACGGAAAAGATTCCATCGCTGTAGATCCGGCTCCGGATTCTCCGTATCGTTCCGGTTTTGAATTAAAGCCAGGCTTCGATCACATTCCGATGTGGGTTGCTGATATGAACTTTGCAACTGTTCCGACAATCCAGGAAGAGATCATCAAGCGTGTTGAGCATCCGACATTCGGTTATTTCAGACCGCGTGAGGAATACTTTGCAAGCATCATCGACTGGCAGTATAAGAGAAATGGTGTAGAAGGCTTAAAGCCGGAGCATATTGGTTATGAGAATGGTGTT
Organism: Pilosibacter sp.; assembly: GCA_045647085.1. Classification (GTDB taxonomy): domain Bacteria; phylum Bacillota; class Clostridia; order Lachnospirales; family Lachnospiraceae; genus Pilosibacter. Next base: position 1,931 of record JAZRLX010000074.1, on the reverse strand, counting down.
CTCGGCGGCGTTACAAGCGCACTCCGCGTGCTTGCTTCTCAGGGTGACAAGATCCTTGTTCACTCTCCGGTATATGTTGGTTTCACAAGCATTTTAAAGAACAATGGTTTCGAGGCAGTTCACAGCCCGTTATACCTGGATGAAGACGGTGTATGGCGTATGGACTTCGAAGATATGGACAGAAGACTGAAAGAGCAGAAGATCCACACAGCAATTTTCTGTTCTCCGCACAACCCGAGCGGCCGTGTTTGGGAGAAGTGGGAGATCGAGAAAGCAATGGAAGTTTATAAAGCGAACGATGTATTTGTAATCTCCGACGAGATCTGGTCCGATCTTCTGTTAGATGGCCACAAGCACATTCCGACACAGACTGTATCTGAGGATGCAAAACAGAGAACAATCGCAATGTATGCTCCGTCCAAGACTTTCAACCTTGCAGGTCTGATCGGAAGCTACCATATTTGCTACAACAAATGGCTTCATGACCGTTTATTAAAAGAAGAGTCCTTAAGCCATTACAACTCCATGAACCTTCTTTCCATGTATGCTCTGATCGGCGGTTACAAACCGGAAGGTCACCAGTGGGTAGACGAGCTCTGCCAGGTACTTTCTGAAAACGTAGATTACGGTTACAACTTCATCAAAGAGCACTTCAAAGGCGTGAAGATCGTAAAACCGCAGGGTACATACCTCTTATTCCTTGACTGCACAGAGTGGTTAGAGGAGCACAACATGGATTTCGAAACACTCAGAAAGAAAGGTTTAGAGGTTGGTGTTGACTGGCAGAACGGTGAGGCATTCTTCATGAAGAACGCGATCCGTATGAACCTGGCACTTCCGCTTTCCAAAGTAAAAGAAGCGTTCGATCGTCTGGACAAGTACGTATTTAATGCATAATTGACACATTTTGAAGAATGTGATATAACGAAAAGGCTCCTGAAATCTGTAGTGTAGGTTTCCGGAGCCTTTGTTTTGTAAGTAGTATTAAGGAGCAGTAAATATATGAAAGGAAAAGCATTCTTCAAAGTTGATTTTTTACATGGACCGATCATTAAGTCTCTGGTACTTTTTGCGATTCCGATGCTGATATCGAGCCTGTTTCAACAGCTTTACAATATGGTCGATACGATGATCATCGGACATTATCTTGGAGATGATTCTCTGGCTGCGATGGGAGCATGTTCATCCATCTATTCTTTGATCGTGGGATTTGCACTGGGAATCGGAAGCGGTATGTCGATCGTCAATGCAAGGAGCTACGGTGCCGGAAACTTGGATAAATTAAAACGTTCTGTTGCCAGCTCCATTTGTATCGGCCTGTGTGTGGCTGCAACTGCTACGATTTTTGGCGGTCTTCTGTTAAGACCAATTTTGGAGCTGCTTCACACTCCGGAAAATATCATTGAAGAAGCATATTTATACGTTTCCACTATTGTATCAGGTGTTGCAATAACATTGACGTACAATCTCTGTTCGGGAATGCTTCGAGCCATTGGTAATAGTTTTATGCCACTGGTATTCTTGATCGTTTCTTCTATATTGAATGTGTTTTTGGATCTGCTCTTGATCGTACAGTTTTCTATGGGAGTACGCGGAGCCGCCCTTGCGACCGTGATGTCTCAGGCGGTTTCAGCAGTCCTTTGTGCAACATATATTGTAAAAAAGACACCGATCCTGGTACCAAAGAAAGAGCATTTTCGATATGATGCAGAATTGTGGAAAGAATTGTTTGCGCAGGGAATTTCCATGGCTCTGATGGGAAGCATTGTTTCCATCGGTACGGTAATTCTGCAGTACGCGATCAATGGTTTTGGTTCCATGACGATTGTTGCACATATGGCTGCAAGAAAGATTTACAGCTTGTTCTGTCTGGCGATCAATGTGACCTCCATGGCGGTATCCACCTTTGTTTCTCAAAATAAGGGAGCAGG
>JAZRLX010000073.1:0-11107 GCA_045647085.1 Pilosibacter sp. | reverse complement strand
TGCGATTGGATCAAGACACTTCCGTATGCGGAAGAGATCATTATTGCTGAAGAGAATTAATTCTACAATCAATACAAATAACAACAGGCGACAGTCCACCACCCGGACTGCCGCCTTCTCTTTTTCTTTATAACACGATCTCCACTACCACTTCTTTCTGCAGCGCCAGTGAATAGATCACCGCTTCCTTTACCTTCTTCTGCGTGATCTGCTGCAGAGCCTGGGCATAGTAGATCATCTGGATCCGATAGCGATCCAAGAGTACTTGCTCTTCGCCTTCTTTGATACTATCTGTCTTATAATCCACGATCACCAGTTCGCCATCTTCCTCGAACCACACGTCGATGATACCCTGGATCAAAACAGATTCTTCCGAATCTGCCTCATCCATCAGGCTGGCAGGGATTCCGATCACGAACTGACTCTCTTTGCGAAGCAGTCCCTGTGAATCCGCCTTCTGCATACGTTTTGCAATATTGGATCGGAAGAAATTCCAGATTTTCTCCCCCCAGACCAAATTCAGCGCCCGCTCATCCATCATCTTGGCTTCACGGATACGATCCATTTCCCGATAAACATCTTTTCTGTCATGGATGGCTGTAAAATCAATCAGTTCCATCACTCGATGGTAAGCCGTACCACGATAAGTTCCCGCGTTTTCGGTTCCATGGAATCGTGGAAGATCCGCGTCTTCTAAACTCGGCTCCTCCGCTTCCTCTCCTGATGGATTCTCATCCTGCACATCTTTTCCCATAAAGGAAGGAATCGTCGGTAAGAAATCACTTTCCCCATCATCTTCAAACTGTCCCTGATGTTTCAGCTCCGACACAGACATCTTCGCATGAAGGGTAATATCTGCCGCATGTGGATACTGATATTCCAACATGGAGCAAAAATCACCACATTCTCCCTCTGTCTCACGAAGCATCTGTAACATTGCATAGGTTTCGGCTTTTTCTTCTCTGTGTCTGACTTCTGCTTCCACCAATTCGCTGATCGGAACTCTGGAAATTTCCATGCTGCCGACCGCCTTTTGAGCTGCCATCAGAAGCCATTCCAAATAAGAATTGGCCGAACTGAGATACATAAACGGAAGTCCTGTTCCCATCATCGCAGAGTCCGGAAGGTTGCCAAATTTTTCCAATCTGCTTTCCAGATATTTGCTTCCCGCCGTGATGATCAATTTCTCTTTCGCACGAGTCATGGCAACGTACAGGATTCGAAGTTCCTCTCCCATGCTTTCCAGATCACTTCGACGACTAAGTGCATTTTTCTTAAGAGTGGAGGCTTTCACTTTTAACTTCGGATCCAGGAAATCGGTTGCGATTCCCAATTCCTCATCGATCAGGATCTTTCCTCTGGAATCCTGCTTGTTAAATCCCTTTCCGGCTCCTGCCAGAAATACTACAGGAAACTCCAGACCTTTGCTCTTATGAATGCTCATGATCCGGACGGTATCGTCATTTTCTCCCACCTTGGCAGCCTCGCCAAAGTCGGTATCGTACTTTTTCAGCTTTTCAATATAGCGAATGAAATCAAATAAACTCTGATAACTAGTCTTTTCGTATGCTGCTGCCTTTTCTACCAACATGTTCAGATTCGCCTGGCGAACCTTTCCCGCAGGCATCGCAGACACATAATCATAATAACCGGTCAGTTCAAAAATACGGTAAAGCAAACGGTGTACAGACAAGTATCCCGCTTCTCGACGCAATCCTATGAGAAGATCCCGGAAACCGGACAGTTTCTCATAAATCTCCGGAATTGCCTCCTCTTTCCGTGTCAGATACATCTGCATCGCCCCATAGAATCCAACATCCTGCCCGCGGTCTGCATTCTTTTTAAACGCAGCCATAACTATAGCAAGCTCTCGGCTGGACATACCAACAATCGGAGATTTCAAGACACCTGCCAATGGAATATCCTGCATCGGATTGTCAATGAGTGCCAGCATATTTAACACGGTCTCTACTTCCACTGCTGTAAAATAACCGGTTCTGGATTCTGCAAACGCCGGAATTCCCTCTGCACTTAGTACACTTAGAAATTCCTCTGCCCATCCGCTGAGACTTCGCAAAAGGATCACAATGTCTTTTCTCTTCAACGGTTCGTATTGCCCCGTTTTTCTGTTCCAGATCTTCATACCCTGTTCCGGGTCTGTCAGTTCACGGATTTTCGCGGCGATCAGTCTGGCTTCCGCTTCCTTCGCTGTATAATCTGCCTGCTCCGTATCCATGGCTGCCAGAAGTTCATCACCCGTATTGAGTAAATAAACTTCTGTTTTCACATCCTTCTCACTCTCCGGTTCCGGATAATCTGCACCTGCATGAAGAGCTGCATCTTCCGTATACTGAATATTTCCCAAAGCCTTCGTCATAATGCTGTAAAACACATCATTGATGCTGTCTAATACACTCGCTCGGCTTCGGAAATTTTTGTGTAATTCGATTTTCTGATAAAGACTCTCTTCCTTCGAATAAGTCTCGTATTTCTCAAGGAACAGCTCTGGCTTCGCCAGACGGAATTTATAAATACTCTGCTTCACATCGCCTACCATAAACACATTCGGAGTTCCGAATCGTTCTCTGGAAATGGCCTTGATCAGCTCCTCCTGCACCTCGTTGCTGTCCTGATATTCGTCCACCAAAATCTCTTCATAGTATTTGGCAAGTTCATCAGCCACCGGTCCCGGGCTGTGATTTTCTGAATTTCCGGTTAAAATCTGCAGTGCAAAATGCTCCAGATCATTGAAATCCACCAGATTTTTCTCTGTCTTTGCAGCCTGATACCTGGAAGAAAATGCTTCCGCCAGTTCCAGTAACATCAGGATCGGTTCCCGAGTCGCCAGCATATCCGCAAATAAATGCTCCAGATCAGCCGGAACCCAGAGAGTCTTCATTTTCTTCACTTCTTCCTTCACGCGATTTCGGATCGCTGCTGCCAGCTCTTTCTTCTCCGGATCCACATTCTTTCCGCGGACAGCCGCCAATCTGCCAAATAATGGCTCTGACAAGATGTTATGAACCACATTGTAGGAATCCACCTTTGCCAGCTGATCCATCATGCGCTTATCCTCCGCCAGCATCGGAAGGTACGCCTGTGGTCCGTCCTCCAGCTGCGCCAATTCCAGAGCCTCTTCTAACTGTTCAGAAAATTCCTCTGCCTGTCGTCTTACATCTGCCAGAAGATAATGCATCCAAGCAGTGTCATTGAACATATTTTCCGGATCCGGATCATCCACGTCAATCTCTGCTCTGCATCCTGAGATCCATTCTGCAGGCCATGGATTACTCTGTGAGAACTTATAGACTTGCATAATGTAGTCTTCTAATCCACCATCCGTCTTTCCGGAGGCGTAAGTATCCACAAAATGGAAGAACTTTTCATCATTCCGTCCATAATAGTCTTCCAACAACTCCTTCATCACATCTGCCTGAAGAAGCATCAGCTCACCCTCGTCTCCGATACGAAATCCCGGATCGATATCCAATTCATTAAAATGTTCTCGAAGTAAGTGCAGGCAAAAACTGTCGATGGTAGTGATCTTCGCGTGATGGAGCAGCGTTGACTGACGTTCCAGATTGCGGTCACCCGGATATTCTTCCAAACGTTTCTCCAATGCTTCTCCGATTCGCTCGCGCATTTCCGCTGCTGCCGCATTGGTAAATGTCATCACAAGCAGACGGTCAATATCCACCGGATGTTCCGGATCTGTCACCATCTGAATGATTCGCTCGACGAGAACTGCTGTCTTACCACTTCCGGCCGCTGCAGACACTAAAAGGTTGCGGCCACGTGTATCAATGACTTGCTGTTGTTCCGTTGTCCATGTCATATTCGCCATCTGCCGCACCTCCTTTTTCTTCGATCTCCGCCCAGATCTGCTCTTTCTTCAATGATTTAAATTTTCGGAATCCGAATCCCCGGGTCTTCAGATCAAATCCACAAATGCTGTGATACGGACAATAATCACACGCCGTCCGCTGGCCCTGTTTATAAGGATTCACAGCCGCATTTCCGTCCAAGATCTCTTCTCCCATGGCTTTCAGACTCTTATTTACAAACGAGGATAATTTCTTAAAGCGGTCCTCTCCGGCTACAGAAGACCTCGCAACCGCAACGTCTCCGGCATTCATCACCACCGGAATAATGTCGGATTCTTTTCCAATCTCACGGTCTAAATGACTGATCACATCCAGGCTGCTGTTTACCAGACCGTTCATGCGAAGCTTCTTTAAGATGTCAGCTTCTACAGCTTCTGCACCATCTGATTCCGGGCGTTCCACCACCGGATCATCGATATGATAATAGAAGATTCCTGCAGGGATTGCTTCTTTTCCCGGTTTCTTCTGACGTTCTCTCTGAAGAGCCGCGTCCATATATACGACCAGCTGCAGCTGTAATCCATGATACAAAAGCGCCAGGTCAAAGGACGTACTGCCTGACTTGTAATCCATGATCTTTACATAAACATGGTCCTCATCCTCGAATGTATCCAAACGGTCAATTCGTCCGCGCAAATTCAGTGACTCTCCGCCACGAAGCGGAATTCTCGTAGTCACATCCACCTCAAATTCTTCCGGTTCGAAATCTCCCTTCTGAATCTGATAGATCAATGCACGGATCGTACGGTCCGTAATACGCTCCACCTTTTTCTCCAGATAACTGTTTCTGGCAGAACTTTTCATGATCGTATTCCTGTATTCATACGCCACTCGGTCTACAATGACTTTTACCAATTTACGTCGTTCTTTCTCTTCTATGGTACGGAAATCTAATCCCCGTTCTCGTACTTCGCTGAAAAACAGGTCAATGGAACGATGAAACAGATTTCCCATATCAGACAGATCCAGCTCATACTCTCTGCGCTTTTTCAGTTCTAATCCATGACTGAGGAAATGAGCATATGCACAGGCTGCATAACCTTCCATACGCGTTACACTTCCATTTAAGATCTGTCCGTAAAGCTCCTTCGCTGCTTCCCGACCGATTCCCGATTCCTCATAAGAATATGCACTGGCCTCCGCCAGACGTTCCATCTCCTCCGCTTTATTTCCATGCTGCGCAAGATAACGGTATAATTCCATGAACTGAGGATGTTTGTCCAAATTATCCGGATCCTGCAGCCATGCGATCACTGCTTTTCCTGCTGCGCGGAAACTAATGGTACCTTCTTTCTCTCCCGCAGAGGACTTTACCTCAAGCAATGGAAAACGTTTCCGGATCTGGCTGATGATACCCGACGGGCGCATCGTCTTTCCCTCTGCAGAAAGAGCTGTCCATGAGATCGTCAGAAGTTCACTTGGTTTTGTCATCGCCAGATACAAATAAAATCTCTGCATGAATCCTTCTTCCCTGGCCGTCGGAGCCAGTTCCAGAGAATTTCTCTTCAATGTCTCTCGTTCCTGTTCAGTTAAAATACCACCCTTTGAGGTATCTGCAGGAACAACGCCTTCGTTTACGCCCACGAAGAACAATGCACGAATTCCGGAAAGTCTGGTTCGCTTCAGATCACCGGCCACTACGCGGTCCGCGCCCGCCGGGATCATTCCCACCTTAAGCTCCATAAATCCTGCATTCAAAATCTCCAGATATTCTCTTCTGGATACTGCCTCATCTCCCAACAGATCATGCAAACGTTCAAAAAGCTCCATAACAAGACCATAGATTTCCTCGTATTCTCTGGCCTCCTTCTCCATACAGTTCTCTTTAAACCACTTCGCCTGATCGGTCAGTTTCTTCTCAATTCCCAGCGTTTCCAAAAGGGAAACAAGGGCTGCTGTCATCACAGCGACTGAGCAAGGCTGCTGCGCCATCTGTTCCTTAAACTGCACCAGCGGAGCTAATATCTCCTCTTTAAAAGCATTCAGCTCCACCAGATTCAATCGTCCTCCGCCTTCGAAGGTCCGCTCCCAAGTCTCACTCCATTTTACAAGTCCGCGAATACCCATGGCGCGCACGTACATCTCCAGACGGTCGATCTTTTCTACTTCATCCGTCACCAGACCGGTTCGCAGATATTGGAACATACTCTCATAATCGAATCCACGGCGAACCACTTCCAGCGCCGCCTTCATCAATCGGATAAACGGGTTTCCTGACACATCTCGCTTCTCATCCAAGAAAAACGGAATCTCGTTTTCCTCAAACTGGTGCATGATCTCCTTGGCATATCCCTGCAGATTTCCACATACCACGGCAATTTCCCGATATCGGTAATTCTCACGCTTTACTAACTGGTGGATGCGGTTCACAACAAAATCCACTTCATCCGCAGGATTTTCTGCCTGTACCAATTGAATTCCCTTCGGAACTTCTTCAAAGGGCTGATACGGATAGCGGAATATGGTGCGTTCCAGATAATCCAAGGAAGGGCTTCTCATGAATCTTGGAAGCGGATGTTCACAAAGTTTCCAATCCTCGCACACTTCAACACCATATTCAGCAGCCAGAGTCTTCAATTTGCCCGCCATTTTGCGGCTCATGTCAAATAAATCAGCCTCATTGCCCGGTCCGTCCAACGCTCCATCGGTCGCTGTCACGGTCACATAAATATCTTTACAAATCTTTAATAACAACCCGATCAGACGGTACTGAACCGGAGTAAAACCGGTATAACCATCCAGGACTATCACACTGTCTTTCAATAATTCAGAACGTCCTGCAACACCACAAAGTACATCCAACAATTCTTCCATGGTAATGTAACGTTCTTTTGTAAATTCACGGAATGCATCAAAGATCACATGCATATCTTCCAGCTTCCGAACCAGGATCCGGCTCATTCCTTCTTTTCCCATCTGCTCCGACAGGATCTCCGGAGTCACGCCATACTGATAAAACTCAGAGAGCATCGATTTCACTTCATTGATAAAGCCTGCCTGATTTAAATGAGAAGAAAAAACTGCCAGCTCCTTCTTTCGCTCTCCGGCCAGTTTTCGAAGCACCATGGTCTTTCCCGTATCATCCAAAACCTCCGGCTGCTGCATGGAAAGTTCTGAAAAAATACGGTACGCCAGACGCTGGAAGCTGACCATATCAATATTCATCGTACCGTGCTGCGGATGCAGACGAATAATATCCTTTTGTGCCTGCATAGTCGCCTGTTCCGGAACGATCACGAAAAACTGGCGATCCGGCTCCTTCAAGGACCAGTCGATGATCTTCTTGTAAATATATTCTGTTTTTCCCGCTCCGGCTCCGCCGGTCACCAGTGTCAGTGCCATATTGCATCTCCCTTCTCTCATTGATAATGAGTATATCACAACTTCACTTCTCCTGCACTTGCATTTTCTCCCCACTGTTCTCATAAACTGTAAAAAATATGAAAGCAAAAGGATTCCTCTATGAGCGCAAAAACTAAAATCGTTGTCCTGCGAATGAAAGAACTTATTTATACCGCACTCTTTATCGGTCTTGCCCTATTCCTTATCATTTTGTTTTTATTTATGTTCCGTTCCGGAAAGGACGAGACCTCCCCATCAACGGAGGCAGTACCGACTGCCTACACACCCGGCATATATTCTGCATCTATCCTGTTGGGCAATCAAAATGCCAATGTACAAGTAACCGTCGATGCAAATAAGATCACCTCTGTGTCACTTGTTCCCCTCAGCGAGTCTATTGAAACCATGTATCCACTCATGCAGCCTGCCATGGAAGCTCTGGCGTCACAGATCATTCAATTGCAGTCCCTGGAAGGACTCGAATACCCTGCAGGATCTCAGTACACCTCCGCAGCGCTTATGAACGCGATCAAAACGGCACTTTCCAAAGCTAAGCTTCCCGAATCGTAGTCCCAATCCTATGCGAAGGTTAAGAAAATTAAAAAACACCACACCTCCTTGACAAATACATAGTCCCGCGTTATACTGGTTTTCGTAGTAACAATTTACCATGCTACCATGGTAGCATGGTAAATTAATAAAGCACTTTAAAGTATGAAATTTTAAAGTGCAAAAGTCTAAACAAAATTTTTTAAAGAAGGAGGATTTTTCCATGAGAAAAACAAATTTACTCATCACTCTCGTTGCTACATTAACACTTTCCATGGCAGCTCTGACAGCTTGCACCGTTGCGGAGGCATCTACACATGCAGCTACAACTGAAACGATCAAGACAGAAGCTACAACCACGACAGCTGGTGAGAATACTCATGCTCCTTCCAACCGTTTAGAAGACATCTTACAGCGAGGATACATCGAGATCGCTACCGAACCGTATTTTGCGCCGAACGAATTTATTGATCCAACCATTACCGGAGAAGATAACATTGTCGGTTCCGACATCGAACTTGCCAAATTTATCGCCAATGACCTCGGCGTTGAACTCCGTTTAAAACCAATGGACTTTACAAGTGTTCTTGGAAGCATGACTTCCGGAAAGTTTGACATGGCCATTTCCGCTCTCGCATATACTCCGAGCCGCGCGGAGACCATGAACCTCTCCAAAGGCTACTATTACGGAAGCGAAGATCCGCAGAAATCTTACGGTATCCTGATCCGCACAGAAGATGCAGATGAGATCAAGACCATCGAAGATTTAGCAGACAAAACAGTGGCCGCCCAGAACGGTTCCTTACAGGAAATGTTTGTACGCGAGCAGATTCCTGCTTACAAACAGTACAATCAAGTATCTTCTACGAATGATGCATTCCTGATGGTTCAGACCGGGCGTGCGGACGCTATGGCAGCGGCTCTCAAGATGGCTGAGCTGTATCTGGAGTCCAATCCGGAATGTGGGCTGATGATCCTTCCGGACTTCTACTTCACTGTTGACCTTGACACACAAGGCACGCGAATCGGACTTCCGCTCGGTGAAGATGAACTGACAGACCGTGTCAATGAGATCATCGACAAAGTACTCGAGCAGGATTTATATAACCAGTGGTACGAAGAATATAAAGAATATGCAAAAAAACTAGGACTTGAAGGCTAAGCAGTGCCTATCCATTACAAAGCTCTTCAATCCTCTTAAGACCGTCACAGGGCAATTGCTTTGGGGCGGTCTTCCTTTTTTCCTGATTCTCATGGACATTCTATTCTGGTCATGATACAATGATAGATAACTATGAATACATTTTGTTACATCGTATTCTAGAATATGGAGGGGGTATCCAAATGATTAACAAAATTGATCCGCAGTCCTGGAAAGAAGGTATTGCATTATTCAAAGAGAAAACAGAAGCATTCCACGCAGGTGAGATTGACCGTAACGGCTACAAAGGCACATCCGGTAAATTCGGAAGCTACGCACAGAAAGATCCGTCCGTACATATGCTTCGTCTCCGTATGACAGCAGGTCGTCTTACAAAGGAAAAAATGGGCTACGTTGCTGAGTCCTTAAAAAAACACAACGTAAATATGCTCCACTTTACAACATGTCAGACAATCCAGCTCCACAATCTTCCGAAGGAACCTTTATATGATATTATGGAAGGTGGTCTTGACCACAACATCGTAACCATGGGCGGTGGCGGCGATTTCCCGCGTAACGTTATGTGTTCTCCGCTCTCCGGTGTACAGAAAGATGAGTACTTCCACGTTATGCCGTACGCAGAAGCACTTGCTGAGTACATGATGAACTACATCAACACTCCGAAGATGCCGAGAAAATTAAAGATCGGTTTCTCCAACTCCCCGGCAAACCTTCCGCACTCTACATACCGTGACCTCGGCTTCATCGCCAGACCGGACGGTAAATTCGATGTATGGAGCGCAGGCGGCCTTGGAAATGGCCCGTCCTTCGGTGTGAAAGTTGCTGACGCAGTTGAGCCGAACAAGATCCTCTACTATGCAAGAGCCATGTGGAAAACATTCTGTGCATACGGCAACTACGAGAACCGCGGTAAAGCACGTTCCCGTTTCATCGTTGAGACTCTTGGCGGCGCTGAGAACTATGTAAAAGCATTCAATGAGAAATTAGAAGAAGTATACGCAGAAGGCGAGAATCTTGATCTCGATATCGTGATCGAAGAGATCACAAAGAAAGGTGACGGAACAACAGCGAAAGGTCCGCGCGTAACAGCACAGAAGCAGGAAGGTCTCTATGCTGTAGAGTGGCACCCGCTTGGTGGTACACCGACTCCGGAAGAGTTCATCGCTGTATACGAACTGATCAAAGATATGGAAGCTGTTGAGCTTCGTATCGATCCGAATGAGCAGGCATATATCATCAACCTGACAGGCGCAGAGGCTGAGAAAGTCCTTGAAGCAACTGCAAACTGCGCTCAGAGCATCTTCGAGTGTTCCGTAAGCTGTGTAGGCGCTACGATTTGTCAGCAGGGTGTTCGTGATTCCGCAGGTCTCCTTCTGAAATGTATCGAGGCAACTCGTGCAGCAGAACTTCCGTGCGGCGCTCTTCCGATCATCCACATTTCCGGTTGTCCGTCTTCCTGCGGTACACACCAGACAGCTGCTTTAGGTTTCCGCGGCGGCGTTAAGATGATCGACAAAGTTGCTCATCCGGCCTTTGTATTTACAGTAAACGGCTGCAGCCTCCAGGGTAAAGAAGCTATGGGCCGCGAAGTTGGCACTATGTTAGAAGCTGAGATCCCGGCATTCTTAGTAGAGCTTGGCAAGACAGTTGTTGCAAGCGGTATGAAGTATGATGAGTGGAATGCAGCGAACCCGACAGCAATCGATGAGATCGCAGCAAAATATGTGAAATAATTAATAGCAAGCATTAAAAAGAGGAGATGTTTTTTGCATCTCCTCTTCTTTTATTTACTCAAAAGCATTTTTCACATCTTTTAAATAATCAATAATATGTAATTTCTGCGGACAGTTTCTTTCACAATTCCCACATGCAATACAGGATGACGGTGATGCAAAGTTTTTCACAATCTCCTGGTAAACCGGCTTCATTTTCCACATGTCATCCGGATTTCTTTTATGATCATTGTAAATGGAAAAATACCGTGGGATTGCAATGTTCATTGGACAGTTCGGCGCACAGTAATTACAGCCCGTGCATGGGATCGCTGTATTAGAACGAATGATCTCTGCAGCCTGTTCCAAAACTTCCAACTCTTCCGAAGTGATTGGATCCAGGTCACGCATATTGTCGGACAGCTGTTCCATGGAATTCATTCCACTCAACACGATCG
>JAZRLX010000072.1:0-8507 GCA_045647085.1 Pilosibacter sp. | reverse complement strand
GACTCATGACACTCCGGCAAATAGACCACCAACACCTTGTCATCCGGATACAATGTTTCCACCTGATAAATGGCTTCATCCTCTCCCTGTTTCGTCATGTCCTTTCTCAGGTCGTTCAGAGCTTTCAACTCCTCTGCCATTTGATCTGCTTCTGTTTCATCTTGAGAAAGCAGTAAGCGTAACGCCAGTTTCGCTGTCTGAAGTCGTCCGCCTGCATTCAGGCATGGACCGATCACAAAACCGATATGGTATGCACTCAATGCGGTCATATCTAATCCACACTTCTCCGCCAGTTTTCTGAGACCAAGATTCTTCGTAACTGCCATTCTTCGAAGTCCGAACTTGACAATGATCCTGTTTTCATCCTTTAGTTTCATGACATCGCCTACCGTTGCGATCGCAGCAAATTCCAGCAGTTCCTTCCATTCACGTTCCGGAACTCCCACTGCTCGATAAAGTTCCCGGATCAGTTTATATGCGACCACAGCTCCGCAAATCTCCGGAAACGGATAGGTATCATCTGCTTGTTTGGGGTTCACAACTGCATCTGCCATAGGACATACTTGGTTTCCATACTCATCTATAGGAACCTCATGATGATCCGTCACAATAACCGTCATCCCCAGTTCTTTTGCAAGTGCAATTTCCTTAAGCGCCGAAATACCATTGTCACAAGTGATGATCGTATCCACCCCTTCTGCCGCTGCCTGACGAATAATGGATTCATTGATTCCATATCCATCTTTGATACGGTCCGGAATTTCATAGTCGACCCACTTGCCATCTTCCACGTTTCGCACTTCTTTCAACGAACGTCTCAATCCCGTTAACAATAAATATGTCGCACACACACCGTCGATGTCATAATCTCCGATAATCCGGATCTTAGATCCGACTTTCATCTTATCCAGCAAGATCCTGACAGCCTTCCTCATATCTTTCATAAGGCTTCCGTCATAAAGCTCATCTACCGTTCCATACAGATACTTTCGCATCTCTTCTTCTGATTCCAGACCACGATTCCGCATGATCCGGACTGAAACCGGACTCACGCCAAGACGTTCTGACAAGCCTTTAAAATCAGCCCGTTTCGTCTGGACCATCCAGATTTCTTTTCTTCGCTTCTGCTGCATGCTTTTCCGCTTCCTTTCTAGTCAAGTTCGGATTAAACATGAAGATGGCTGTTTTCCTCCGCCGCATCCTCGATCACACGTCTGACATTTTTCAAAAGACGATTCATCTCATCGCTGCGAACAGATGAACTGCCATCTACCACCCATTCACCACAGCTTCCTTCCTCATCTTCCAAGAATACAACATCCAAGTCTTCTGCAATATCTCCCAACACATCGAACAACGCGTCCAGATTATTTCCATAATGATCCGGAAATCCAAACTGTTCTTTTAAATATGCGTGGACTTCACTGCGGTCAGTACATTTGCTAAAATCCAATTCAATCCTCTTCATAATCTACAGCTCCTTACCATCGCTTACGGATACAGCTGCTCGAAAGACTCGTAATGATCGCCCGTATAGAAGATCAGACCATCATTGGAATATACCAGTCGCTCCGCTCCGCGATTGCCTTTTACATAATTAATATCGCATTCAAAATACTTGCGTCCTTTTTTCTCCGGAAGAAGTCCCTCATAGTTGCCAAAGGAGCTTCCACCAATGCTCATCCCAGGTGCAACCACATGAAGCTGACCTGCTTCCCCATCTTTTTTCTTCCATCCAAGATCTTCTGCTTCTTTCTTTGTGATAAAGTTGGATGGAAGTTTTCCGTACATGTGAAGATACAATGCCACTTCTTCCTTGGATGTGTAATGACCATCCTCATCAATCGTTGGCACATCCTCTGACATCTCCTGCGACTCTGACTCTAGCGTTACTTGCACCTCTGTTTCCACAGGCTCCGAGGTCGTTTGCGCCTCCGTTTCCACTGACTCTGAGGTCGTTTGCGTCTCCGTTTCCATCGCTTCGAGAGACTCTACAACCTCCATCACCTCGATTGCCACATCCAGCGCAGTCTCAACATCCTTACTGCTGCAGCCCACCAGGCCTGTCAGCACCATTAAAGTCGCTAATAATGCCAACGCCCATTTTGAAAACCATTTTTTCATTCTTTCCATATGTAACCTCCTAAAACAAAAAGCGCCCGACCGCACACGCAGTCAGGCGCCAGTTCTTTCATATGTCATTTTATCATCTTCCCAACCCAAACGCAATTGTTTTGCATCAGTATACCGAAACGAAAAAAGGCACCTACCTAAGTAGATGCCTTATCATGCGCCAGAGAAGATTCGAACTCCCGACACTACGGTCCGTAGCCGTATGCTCTATCCAGCTGAGCTACTGACGCATTCCTTGAGGTCGTCTGTGTGACTCACTCAACAGAGCATATAATACACCAAGAATCCGATTCTGTCAACACTTATTTTTAAAATTTTTTATTTTTTTTGCACAAATAATTTTATTTACCAGATTTCCGGTTTCAAGTCCTTCGGAAGTGGGTTCGGATATACCTCACCATCAAGTTCTTCGAGCCAATCCTGTCGCACTTGAGCCAGAAGTTCCGGTTTCATCAGCAGCTCCACACCCGTACAGGCAAGAACCTTCGCCGCAGTTAACATTCCCTTATGAGCAATTGGAGATTTCCCCTGCGCTACCGCCTGCCAAGAATGAAGTGCTGTACCTGCTGCAAAACAGTTCACATTCGCCTGACCTACCGGAGTTACCCAGCTGACATCTCCCACGTCTGTGGAGCCACCTCCACCGATCATGGATCTGCGATCCAGCACAAAATCCAACATGGACATCTTATGCATCTCTTCTCGCTGTTCTTTGTTTCCCATCTGAGCGATCATAGACTTCAAACCATCTTTATCCAGATCTGTTATCACTTCTTTGAATCTCGCCGCATATTCTAACTCTTCCTTTGTATATCCCATCGGAACGAATGCATGGAGATGCTCATCCATGATCTTACCCATGGTTTCGTTATGAACCACGTTTGAATATGCAGACACCTGGCGGATCGTCACGGTTGTTCCGGTCATCAGCGCTGCGCCTTTGGCAATATCACACATACGATCAAACAAATTCTTTACATGCGTGATCTTTGGTGCACGGATCGCATAAAGCACCTGAGCCTCTGCCGGGATCACGTTTGGAGCGATTCCGCCTGTGTTTGTGATCGCGCCATGGATTCTGGCTCCCTCGATCATATGCTCACGCATAAAATTTACACCGATATCCATGATCTCCACTGCATCCAGTGCGGAACGTCCCAGTTCCGGAGCTCCTGCCGCATGGGAAGAAATTCCATGGAATGTAAAAAACACGCGGAAGTTGGCAAGGAATCGATCGGATCCTGTCACTTTATTGGTTGTGTGCGGATGCCAGGACATGGCAACATCACAGTCATTAAAATACCCGTCTCGAACCAGATACGCCTTGCCTCCGGCATTTTCCTCTGCCGGACAGCCATAATACCGAACTGTTCCGGACATCCCATGTTTTTCCATATATGTTTTTAATGCATCAGCTGCCGCAAGAGAGCCGGTTCCAAGAAGATGATGGCCGCATCCATGTCCGTTCACTTTTCCCGGGATCGGACAGCGTTCTGTCTTATCTGCTTCTTGCTGGAGTGCCGAAAGAGCATCAAACTCTCCCACATATGCAATGATCGGTTTTCCGCTTCCCCATTCTGCAATAAACGCAGTCGCCTCATCGGACAAATTTGCCCGAATCGCAAATCCACGAGACCTCAGATACTCTTGCTGAATGTTCGATGATTCCACTTCCTGAAATCTGGACTCTGCAAAATTCCAGACTGCATCGCTGATGTCCGTGTAGGATTTTTTTCTTTCTTCTATTATATCATTGATTCCTTTTCTATAATCTGGTGTCATGATATTCTCCTGTCTCTATCCTCAAGCTTTTTCTTACCAAATTGCCGGTTTTACATCTGCCGGAAGCGGATTCGGATATGTTTCACCATCTAATCCTGCGATCCAGTCTTTCTTTGCTTCTTCCAGAATCTCTGGTTTTGTAAGCAGATCCACACCTGTACAAGCCATAATTTTCGCTGCTGCAAGCATACCTTTGTGAGCGATTGAAGACTTACCCTGAGCTACACACTGCCAAGAATGGAATGCAGTACCTGCTGCACATGTAACCACGTTTACCTGCGCTGTCGGTACGACCCAGCTGACATCGCCCACGTCTGTGGAACCACCGCCACCTGCACTCATATTCTTATCAAGTACAAAATCAAACAGGGACATCTCGGAAATTGCCTGCTTCTCTTCTCTGGAACCTGCAAAATGATTGATCTTACTCTTCAGGCCTTCTTTGTCAAGCGGCGTAATAACCTCCATGAATTTCTTTGCATAAGCCTTCTCTTCCTCTGTATAACCAATCGGAACAAAGTGGCGAAGATGTGCATCCATAACGTCTTCAAGAGTCTCGTTTCGGATCACGTCTGAATATGCTGCCACCTGACGAATATCTACGGTTGTACCTGTGATCAGGGCAGCACCTTTGGCGATATCACACATTCTCTCATACAGTTTCTTCACCTGTGTCACTTTCGGAGCACGAATCGCATATAAAACCTGAGCCTCAGACGGAATTACGTTCGGAGCAATACCGCCGCTGTTGGTGATCGCACCGTGGATTCTGGCAGCATCAATCATATGCTCTCTCATGAAATTCACACCAATATCCATGATCTCCACTGCATCCAAAGCAGAACGGCCAAGTTCCGGGGCACCGGCTGCATGAGAGGAAATTCCATGGAATGTAAAGAATACACGGAAATTAGCAAGATAACCATCGTCTGCGGAAGTTTTGTTGACGGAACTTCCATGCCATGTAATCGCAGCATCACAGTCGTTAAAATAGCCATCTCTTACCAAATAAGCTTTACCGCCGGCATTTTCCTCTGCCGGGCATCCATAATAACGAATTGTTCCGGTAAGCTGATTCTCCTCCATATAAGTTTTCAGCGCGTCGACTGCTGCAACGGATGCTGTTCCAAGAAGATGATGGTGACATCCATGACCATCCGTCTTTCCTTCGATCAAAATACGCTCCGTTTTATCTGCTTCCTGCTGAAGAGAGGATAATGCATCAAATTCTCCTAAAAAAGCCAGAACCGGCTTACCGCTTCCCCACTCTGCAATAAACGCAGTTTCCTCGCCCGCCAGATCTGCCTTGACCGCAAAACCTCTGGACTGCAGATACTCCTGCTGAAGCTTTGAAGATTCATACTCCTGGAAACGCGGCTCTGCAAACTCCCAGATCGCATCACTCATATCTGTATATAACTGCTTCTTTTCATCTACCAACTCACTAATTATTGTTCTGTAATCGTTTGCCATACTACCTCTCCTTTTTCCTTCTTCTATTTCTATAACAGAAAAACGGGCGCAACAAACACGCCCGTTTTAATTCTTACCAGATTTCCGGTTTTGCGTCTGCCGGAAGCGGATTCGGATATACTTCTCCGTTTAATTCCTCTTTCCAGTCTGCTTTCGCCTGTGCAACCTTATCCGGATTCATCAGAAGCTCTGCACCTACGCAAGCCATAACTTTCGCAGCCGCAAGCATACCTTTGTGTGCAATTGTGGATTTACCCTGTGCAGTTGCCTGCCAGGAGTGCATAGCTGTACCTGCAGCATAGCAGTTTGTATAAACATGTCCTGTCGGAACCTTCCAGCTTACATCACCAACGTCAGAAGAACCGCCACCGCCAAAGCGTGTGTTCTTATCGACGATCACATCCCATAACGGATTCGGTAATAAGTCTTTCTTTCCAAGTTCAGCCGCCATGGACTTTAATCCCTCTTTATCAAGAGCTGTTGTTACTTCCTGGAACTTTCTTGCATATTCCAGTTCCTCATCTGTATAACCGATCGGGATCACTTTTTCTAAGCTTTCCTGAATCATGTCATTGAGAGTATCATTGTTAATAATATCAGAATATGCAGCAACCTGCTTCACATCTACAGTTGTACCTGTGATCAGAGCAGCACCTTTCGCGATATCACACATTCTGTCAAATAAATGTTTTACCTGAGTTACTTTCGGTGCACGGATCGCATAAAGAATCTGTGCCTCAGACGGAATAACATTCGGAGCAATACCACCTGCATTTGTGATCGCGCCATGTACTCTTGCAGCGTCGATCATATGCTCTCTCATAAAGTTTACACCGATATCCATCATCTCAACTGCATCCAGAGCAGAACGTCCAAGTTCCGGAGCACCTGCTGCATGAGAAGAAATTCCGTGGAATGTGAAGAATGCACGGAAGTTTGCAAGATGGTATCCACCCTTCATAACTTTGTTGATCGCAAACGGATGCCATGTAAGAGCGATATCACAGTCATCAAAATAACCGTCACGAACCATATAAACCTTACCGCCGGCATTTTCCTCCGCTGGACATCCATAATAACGAATCGTACCGGAGAGATTGTTCTGCTCCATATATGTCTTTAATGCGTCAGCCGCTGCAAGGCTTCCTGTACCAAGCATGTGGTGTCCGCAACCATGACCGTTTGTCATACCCTCGATCGGGCTGCGCTCAGTCTTATCTGCCTCCTGCTGAAGTGCAGAAAGAGCATCAAACTCACCAAGGAATGCAATCACCGGTTTTCCACTTCCAAACTCAGCAATAAAAGCAGTCTCCTCGCCTGCAAGATCCGCTTTTACAGAGAAACCTCTGCTCTTCATATACTCCTGCTGCAATTCAGAAGATTTATACTCCTGGAATCTCGGCTCTGCGTATCCCCAGATTGTGTCGCTCATATCTGTATAAGTCTTGCGATTTTCCTCGATCAATGCAATCAAATCATCTCTAAACTGTTTTCCCATAAAAAAACCCCCTGTTACACTGTTAAAACTGTCTAAATATTTTACCATATTTTTCAGTTTCTCACAATATAAACAGAGAGTATTATTTAGAACTTATATCCTAATTCCAAAGTAATCACACAGTCATCATCGATCTTCTCATCTTTTTTAAAAATATAATTTAAGATCACTTGCTGCAAACGATCTTTCACACGCGGATTACCACTGATCTGCGGAGTTGCAGCATCCCAAAACTCCTTTACTGCGATTCCACTTTCCAGTTCCGGTATCGCGAATCCCGCCTGAGCGTAAGCCATACCGATCGCACAAGTCAGCTCCATCGCATTGACCAGTCTGGCCGGATTTTCAAAAATTCTCGTCTTAATGTCCACAGACATTGGAATCAAACTATGTACCATATTTCATCCTTTCATAAATCAGGGTGTTGCAGACCCACGCCAATAAAAAGAAAAAGAGCTCTGATTTCTCAGAACTCTTTTCTATGCCGGTGACCGGACTTGAACCGGTACGGGGTTTCCCCCGAGGGATTTTAAGTCCCTTGCGTCTGCCTATTCCGCCACACCGGCAGACCTGATAACCTTTCGGTTATCAAATGGGACCTACAGGGCTCGAACCTGTGACCCTCTGCTTGTAAGGCAGATGCTCTCCCAGCTGAGCTAAGCTCCCATTCATCAGTGTTTTGCGTCATCTCCTGACGACAGTATTAATTATATCATAACCGTTTATATTTGTCAAGTGTTTTTTGAAAAAAATTCAAAAATTTTTGCGATGAATTTTTCTTACAATTTATTATATGCAAACAGGGCTGAAATGAGTACTGTTTTTTCAGATTGTTGCAAGTTTTTGCAATGTTGACTTTTTTAGACTTCTTTGATATAATTTACCTTACAATAAATATTAATTCGGAAGGGGGATAATATGATTAGAAAAATAAATTTAAAAGATGCTGTTAACGAGATTGATGAATTGTTCTCGTATAAAAGAGTAGGTACTTTAAATAATCATATGCTAAATGTTTTACAAGCTGAAAATAGAACACTGGATTTTCATGTGCATGAAAAATCTGATGAAATGTTTTATTGTATTGAAGGTGAATTTGATATTGAATTTGACGATGGAAAAACGCATTTATGCGAAGGTGATTTTATAATTGTACCCAAAGGAATAAGACATCGACCTGTATGCAAAACGTTAGTAAAATGTCTTTTGGTTGAAGTCGAAGGAACTCTTAATAAAGATAATACAGGTGGTACATATGAAGAGTAAAATTTGTATTCAAGGAGGTAAATATAATGAAACTTGATGGTTTTGGGTTGTTTGTAGATGATATGCCTGCAATGATTCGTTTTTACAGAGATGTTCTCGATTTTGAAATAACCGAGGATGAGAACACCTTAAATGTGTATCTGATTAAAGACGGAACACTTTTTATGCTATATGAACGTAAGAACTTTGAGAAAATGACAAGCAGAAAATATGAATATCTGAAAGGCTTTAACGGTCATTTTGAAATAGCGTTGTATGTTGATACGTTTGAAGAAGTTGATTCAGAATATGCTAAGGCGATTGAAAAAGGGGCACGTTCTGTTTTAGAGCCGACGACAGAGCCTTGGGGACAGCG
>JAZRLX010000071.1:0-11446 GCA_045647085.1 Pilosibacter sp. | reverse complement strand
CATTGATATTTATTTTAATACACACGGTGAGACAAGAGAACATGGTGTAAGAAACGCAGAAGTGTTCATCATCCAGTCTTAATAGAATTGCATAAGATATGAAAAGGGGTATCGAAAATCGATACCCCTTCTTTTTTATGTTCATTGATTAAACAGTCTGTCCTTTTGCTACGTATACCGGGAAGCTGTCTGTTCCGTGAAGCTCCTGAGCTACAGAGATCTTTACATTCTTATCTGTAATTACATACTCAAGGTTTGCACCACACTCAACAACTGTATCCTGCATCAGAACGCAATTCTTAACTTTTGCACCCTTCTCAACTTTAACGCCACGGAAGAGAATACAGTTCTCAACGATACCCTCGATCACACAACCGTCAGCAACGAGAGAGTTTTTGCCCTTCGCGCCAGCGATGTATCTTGTCGGGTTGTCATCACGAACTTTTGTATAGATCGGATTGCCTGCGAATAAACCATCCAGGTTCTCATCCTTTAAGAGCTTCATGTTCTCATCGAAATAGCTCTTCATATCGCAGATTCTAGCTTTGTATCCGTTGTACTCATAACCCTGAATGTTGAATTTATCAGTGTTCGGAGCAAGGATATCACGCTCGAAGTATACATAACCACGAACGAAAGCAGCTGTGATCTCTTTGATCAGGAACTCTCTGTCAATGATATAGATGTTCATGGAAAGGTTCTGAACACCCTTCTCTTCAGAGTTGATGTAAATCTTATTGATACGGTTTCCATCCATTCTGAATGTGAAGTATAAGTTGCTGAAATCCTGATTCTTGATCATTGCTTCCGGAATTTCTTCCTTCGCATAAGCAACTGTTACGTCAGCACCGCTTGCGATATGAGCATCTAACATTGCTTTGAAATCAAAGTTTACAGCGATATTGGAATCTGCTAAGATTACATATTTTTCTTTCTGATCCTTCAGAGTCGGAAGAATGCTTGCAAGACCATCAACACGACCTGCATAAACTTTCATACCCTTCTCAGAGTACGGCGGGTAAATGCTTAAGCCACCATTCTTACGTGTAAGATCCCACTCACGACCGGAACCAAGGTGGTCCATAAGAGAATGGTAATTGTTACGAACAAGAATGGAGATGTTGTCGATTCCGCTTGTAACCATGCTGGATAAAACGAAGTCTACCATACGATAACGACCTGCAAACGGGATAGATGCCATAAGACGATCGTTAACTAACTCCGGAACATAACTATCATAAGCGTTTGGGAAAATAATACCAAGAGCATTTGCGTTGGAGTTTACCATTGTTCTTCACCACCTTCTACGTTTTTGCTAACCATTGCATTCGGACCGATCTTTGCGTTCGGACCAACTACAACGCCAGGACCTACAGTAGCAACACCCTTCTCATCTGCTGTCGGCATAGCACCAACGATCGCATTTTCGCCGATCACTACGTTTTCAGCAATGATACAGTGTTTAACAACAGCGCCTGCTTTGATCACTGCGCCGCCCATAACAACAGCATCTTCAACCTCTGCACCCTCTTCAACCTTAACACCGGCGAAAAGAATGGAGTGTTTTACGTTACCGTCAACACGGCAACCATCTGTGATCATGGAGTTTTCTACAGTAGCATTAGCACCAATCTTGTGTCCTGTCATACCGGAGTTACGGCTGTAGATCTTCCAGTTCTCATCGAACAGGTCGATACCGGAGTTTTCCGGATCCATAACTTCCATATTAGCTTCCCAGAGGGAAGAAATTGTTCCTACATCCTTCCAGTATCCGTCAAAGTGGTACGCATACATGTTGCGGCCGTCTTTTAACAGATTTGGGATAATGTTGTTACCAAAGTCATTTTCAGAGTTCGGATCTGCTTCATCCTCTTCCAGATATTTTTTCAGGATATCCCAGTTGAAGATATAGATACCCATGGAAGCCAGATTGGACTTCGGGTTCTTCGGTTTCTCCTGGAACTCAGTGATCTTATCGTTCTCGTCAGCTACCATAAGGCCGAAACGAGATGCCTCTTCCCACGGAACTTCCATAACTGCAACGGAGAACTCAGCATTTTTCTCTTTGTGGAAACGTAAGAAATCGCTGTAGTCCTGTTTACAGATCTGGTCACCGGAAAGAATAATTACGTATTCCGGATCATAACGCTCGATGAACGGAATATTCTGGTAAATAGCGTTTGCTGTACCCTTGTACCAGTCAGAGCCGGAAGCTTTCTGATACGGCGGAAGAACGTGAACACCACCATAGAGACGGTCAAGGTCCCACGGCTGTCCGTTTCCAATGTACTCGTTCAGTACCATCGGCTGGTACTGTGTAAGAATACCTACTGTGTCAATACCGGAGTTTACGCAGTTAGAGAGCGGGAAGTCGATAATACGATACTTACCGCCAAAAGGAACTGCAGGTTTCGCTAACTTCTGTGTCAGAGCGTAAAGACGGGATCCCTGACCACCAGCAAGCAGCATCGCAATCATTTCTTTTGCCATAATATCTCCCCCTGAATTATTTTTAAATCGGTTAGTACAATATTACCACATTTTTCACAAAATCGATACCCTTTTTGTGAAAAATATTAAACTTTTTAGGATTGTAAAAACTGTACCATAATATAATTGCTTACGTCCATACCATATTCTGTCAATCGAAAGCGATCACCGTCTTTTTCATCAAATTCAGCGCCGCCTTCACGGATCAATTGTTCTAAAAGTCCCGGATAAACAGACTCTGCAGTCACCCCAAACTGCTCTTCAAACCCTTTTACAGACACGCCTTTTACCAGGCGAAGTCCTACAAAAAAGTATTCTTCCTGCATGTCCTGCTCAGAAAGTACGATCTCATCAAACCGTTTTCCCGGTTCCTGCTGAAGATACGCCTCCAGATCACTGTTATTGCAGAATCTACAGCCATCCATATAGGAGGACGCCCCAAGCCCCAGACCCAGATATGGAACTCCGGTCCAGTAGCCCACATTATGTCTGCATTCTCTTCCCGGCTTCGCATAGTTCGAAATCTCATAGCGCTCATATCCCATGTCTTTCAGGATTGCTTTCGTTCTGTGATACATTTCACGTTCTGAATCCTCATCCGGTAACATGCCTTCGCCGCGCTCTTCTCCGTATTTCTCGTAAAATGGGGTACCTTCTTCAATGATCAGGCTATATGCAGAAATATGCTCCGGTTCCAGTTTTGCCACTCGAGTCAGGGTTTCTTCCCAACTTTCCACCGTCTGCCCCGGAAGTGCAGACATCAGGTCCACATTAATATTGTCAAAGCCGCAGCTTCTGGCCATTTGATAACTCTCTAGAAATTCCTCGTATGTGTGGATCCTTCCTAACAACTGCAGTTCTTTTGATTCCGCAGACTGCAGCCCAAAACTGATGCGGTTGATCCCGACATTTCTATACGCACGAAGTTTTTCTTCCGTTACCGTACCCGGATTGGCTTCGATGGAGATCTCCGCTGTTTCTTCTATATAAAATGAATCTCGCACTGCCTGCATGATCGCAGTCATCTGCTCTGCTTCTAGTATCGACGGAGTTCCGCCTCCAATAAATATAGAAGAAATCGTTCTGTTCGGATATTGTTTTCCCGCCCATCGTATTTCTTCCATCAGCTTTTCCACATATTGCTGCATCACTTCTTTCGTCTGTGGAAAGGAAAGAAAATCACAATACGCACATTTTCTGACACAAAACGGGATGTGAATGTATAATTCCATGCTCTTCACTCCTTGATTTAAAAGAAGGGTGCTGCGAACACAGCACCCTTTTGTTTAGCGAGAAACGCGAACTCCGCTGCGCTTCGTTTGCGCAGCGGCCAGCTTCGCTGTCCTTTACTCCTCATCTAATTTCAGTACGCTCATGAAGGCCTTCTGCGGGATCTCCACATTACCTACCTGACGCATACGTTTCTTACCTTCCTTCTGTTTCTCAAGAAGTTTCTTCTTACGAGTGATATCACCACCGTAACACTTCGCAAGTACGTCCTTACGAACGGCCTTAACTGTCTCACGGGCAATGATCTTACCACCGACTGCTGCCTGGATCGGGATCTCAAACAGATGTCTCGGGATCTCATCTTTTAACTTCTCGCACATTCTTCTTCCGCGATCATAAGCGTTTCCGGAGAATACGATGAAGGAAAGGGCATCGACTTCTTCGCGGTTGATGAGAATATCCAGTTTCACAAGCTCAGATCTCTCGTAGCCCTTCAGCTCATAGTCGAAGGATGCGTAACCTCTGGATCTGGACTTCAGTGCATCGAAGAAGTCATAAATAATCTCATTTAACGGAAGTTCATACTTGAGCAGTGCTCTTGTAGACTCCATATATTCCATGCCAAGGTAAACGCCGCGGCGCTCCTGACAAAGCTGCATAATGGCACCAACAAACTCCGTTGTAACCATGATCTCGGCAGTTACGATCGGCTCTTCCATATAGTCGATCTCTGCCGGATCCGGCATGTTGGTCGGGTTTGTAAGCGCGATCATCTCGCCATTGGTCTTATGGATTCGGTAAACTACGCTCGGCGCAGTTGTTACGAGGTCCAGATTGTACTCACGCTCCAGACGCTCCTGAATGATCTCCAGATGGAGAAGTCCAAGGAAACCACAGCGGAAACCGAAACCTAATGCAACGGATGTCTCCGGCTCGAAGAACAGGGACGCATCGTTTAACTGTAATTTTTCAAGGGCGTCACGAAGTTCCGGATACTTCGCACCATCTGCCGGGTAGAGTCCGCAATATACCATGGAAGTTACTTTTTTGTAACCCGGAAGCGGTTCTGCACACGGATTGGTGCGGTTTGTAATTGTATCACCCACGCGAGTGTCTTTTACATTTTTAATGCTGGCTGTCAGATAGCCAACCATACCTGCAGACAGTTCATCACACGGGAAGAACTGACCTGCGCCGAAAGTACCGACTTCTACTACATCATAAGTAGCACCGGTAGCCATCATCTTGATCGGAGTGCCTTTTCTGATCGTACCTTCTTTTACTCGGAAGAATACGATAACACCACGGTACGGATCATAAAGAGAGTCGAAGATCAGCGCCTGAAGCGGTGCTTCCGGGTCTCCTTCCGGAGCCGGAATGCGTTCTACAACTGCCTCCAGTACGTCTTCGATATTTAAACCATTTTTCGCGGAGATCTTCGGTGCATCATGTGCTTCAAGGCCGATCACATCCTCGATCTCATTTGCAACACGTTCCGGATCTGCACTCGGAAGATCGATCTTGTTGATAACCGGGAATACTTCCAGGTTGTGATCCAGTGCCAGATATACGTTTGCCAGTGTCTGCGCCTCGATACCCTGTGCCGCGTCTACAACTAAGATCGCGCCGTCACAGGCTGCAAGGCTTCTGGAAACCTCGTAGTTAAAGTCTACGTGGCCAGGGGTGTCAATTAAGTTAAAGATATATTCTTCTCCGTCCTTTGCGCGGTATACAGTACGAACCGCCTGGGACTTGATGGTAATTCCACGTTCACGCTCCAGGTCCATATTGTCCAGGACCTGAGACTGCATTTCGCGGCTGGTTAAAAGACCTGTATGCTCAATGATACGGTCTGCCAGTGTTGATTTGCCATGGTCGATATGGGCAATGATACAAAAATTCCTGATTTTTTCCTGGGAATACTCTGCCATTTATGTTCCTCTCTTCTATAAAGATATCTTCTATTGTAATCTATCTTTCAATATAACATTATTTTAGTCTGTGTGCAAGCAGTTTCCCATTCTCGGAAGGGCGGATTCTCGCAAACAAAATTTGACATTATCTGTATTTAGGATTAAACTATAAGAAGTGAGACAATTTCATTCAGGGGGATATTTCATGAGTAATATCAAAAAATCGAAAACGCTCGATATGACCGAAGGAAATATTGCGAAGCTGTTGATCACCTTTGCAATCCCGCTCCTTCTCGGTAATATTTTCCAGTATCTGTACAATACCGTGGACAGTCTGGTGGTTGGCAACTTCGTCGGAAAAGAAGCTCTGGCGGCGGTTGGTTCCACAACCTATATCATCAATACACTGGTTATGTTTTTTGGCGGTATTTCTGTCGGTGCCAGCGTTATCATCAGCCGCTATTTCGGCGCTCATGATGATGAGACCTTACATAGAGCAATTGAAACAACCATGGCTCTTACCTTCATCGGAAGTGTCCTCTGTACTGTGGCCGGTATTGCACTGTCCCCACTCCTCTTGAGATTTATGGATACTCCGGAAGATGTGCTTCCGTCTTCTTCTGTATATTTGAGAATCTATTTTGGCGGTATCACAGGACTGATGGTTTATAATATGGGAGCCGGTATTCTCCGCGCAGTCGGTGATACAAAACGCCCGTTATACTTCCTGATCTTCTCCAGTATTATGAATATTGTTCTGGATCTGCTGTTCGTTGTTGTGTTTGGTCTTGGTATTGCCGGTGTCGCATACGCAACCGTAGTTGCTCAGATGGTTTCCGCGATCCTGGTCCTGTTGTTATTGACAAAGACAAAAGAAAAATACCGCCTTGTCTGGAAAGATCTGCATGTGGATATGCAGCTGACAAAAGAAATCCTTTCCGTCGGTTTTCCGGTTGGCCTCCAGCAGGCAATTACCTCTTTCTCAAACGTGTATGTACAGTCCTATATCAACAGTTTCGGATCCGCAGGTATGGCAGGATGGAGCAGTTTTACAAAGATCGATAGTTTCCTGGCTCTTCCACTTTCCAGTATTGCCCAGGCGATCACAACATTCACGGGTCAGAACATTGGTGCAAAGAATCTGGACCGTGTGAAAGCCGGTGTTAAGACAGCATTAAAGATCTCCTTCCCGTTGATCTTTGTTATGGCTTGCTTCCTGCACGTATTTGCTCCACAGCTCGTATCTCTGTTCAACCGTGATCCGGAAGTTGTTTACTATGGAACACTGTTTATGAGACTCTGTGTTATGGTCGTTCCGGTTACATGCCTGACACAGATCTTCTCCGGAACCATGCGCGGTGCCGGAAGTGCAAAGATCCCGATGTACATCATGCTGACATCCTATGTAGTATTCCGTCAGATTTATCTGTTCATTATGAGCAACCTTGCACACAGTCCGTACACCATCGGATTCGGTTATCCGGCCGGTTGGATCCTCTGTGCGTTACTGACAACCCTTGCATACAAATTCAGCGGTTGGGAAAAACGTGCACTCAAATAATTCTAACACTATCGCCGGAGATATCTCCGGCGATTCTTGTAATATTGAAAGGAGAAATCCCCCATGAGTCAAAAGCCTGTAAAATCCAGATCCATGGATATGACAGAAGGTTCCATCGTCAAACTGTTGATTACATTTTCAATTCCACTGCTTATGGGAAATATCTTCCAGCAGCTTTACAATACGGTAGACAGTCTGGTAGTTGGAAATTTTGTTGGAAAGGAAGCGCTTGCCGCAGTTGGCTCCACGACTTCCATTATCAACACCATGATCAACCTCTTTAACGGAATTTCCATAGGTGCAAGTGTTGTGATCAGCCGATACTTTGGAGCTCACAACCGTGAAATGCTCCACAAATCCATTGAAACTACAATGGCACTGACGTTCCTTGGCGGTATCCTCTGCACAATTGCCGGAATTACGTTGTCTCCTTATTTACTGAAGTTCATGGACACTCCCGCTGATGTGCTTCCGTCCTCTTCCATTTATTTAAAAATATACTTTTCCGGTATTTCCGGATTGATGGTCTATAATATGGGTTCCGGCATTTTGCGAGCTGTCGGAGACACCAAACGTCCGCTATATTTCCTTATTTTTTCCAGTATCACAAACATTGTTCTGGATCTGATATTCGTAATTGTATTTGATATGGGAGTCGCAGGTGTTGCCTATGCAACGATCATCTCCCAGTTCTTATCTGCAGTGCTCGTTATGATCGTGCTCACCAAGACAACTGAGATTTATCAATTTATCTGGAAAGATCTGCATAT
The DNA here is from genome assembly GCA_045647085.1 of Pilosibacter sp. Taxonomy (GTDB): domain Bacteria; phylum Bacillota; class Clostridia; order Lachnospirales; family Lachnospiraceae; genus Pilosibacter. The sequence goes on along the minus strand of JAZRLX010000071.1, from coordinate 3,482 downwards.
CGATCGCCCACTGACCGGTGAAATCCTCTCTATTGGCTTTCCTGTCGGGTTCCAGCAGGCAATCACTGCATTTTCCAATGTATATGTTCAGTCTTATATCAACGGTTTCGGTTCCGGTGCAATGGCCGGTTGGAGCAGTTTCCTCAAGATCGACAGTTTTATGTCGCTTCCGATTCAGAGCCTCGCTCAGGCAGGCACAACTTTTTCCAGCCAAAACATCGGTGCAAAGAATATTTCTCGTGTAAAAGAAGGTGTCAAAACTGCCTTGGTTATCGGTCTTCCGGTCGTGTTCCTGATGGCAAGTGTACTGTTTTTTCTGGCTCCCAATCTGATCTCTTTCTTTAATCAGGATCTTGAGGTCGTACATTACGGAACGCTGTTCATGAGGCTTAATGTCTTTTTCCGTCTGTTCATGTGTGTGATTCAAATTCTTGCCGGTACCATGCGTGGTGCAGGATGTGCAAAGACACCTATGTACATATTTATGTTTTCATATATTGCCTTCCGACAGTTTTATCTATTTATCATGAGCCGGATTGCGTATAATCCGTACACTATGGGCTTTGGATATGCTGCCGGCTGGATCATGGCCGCTGTTCTTCTTATTCCTGCTTACAAATTCAGCGGTTGGGAAAAGAAAATGCTCGAAAAGAAGTAATACATTCATAAACTAATCCAAAAAGGAGGATTCCCATATGAGTCAAAAACCTGCAAAATCCAGATCCATGGATATGACAGAAGGTTCCATCGTCAAACTGTTAATTGCATTTTCCATTCCACTGCTTATGGGAAATATCTTCCAGCAGCTTTACAATACGGTAGACAGCCTGGTGGTTGGAAACTTCGTCGGTAAAGAAGCACTCGCAGCAGTTGGTTCCACCGGTCCGGTCATCAACACGCTGATCACATTCTTTGGCGGTCTGTCCCTCGGTGCAACAGTAATCATCAGCCGCTTCTTTGGCGCACATGATGATGAAAAGCTGCATTCGGCAATTGAGACAACCATGGCTCTTACTTTCATCAGCGGCATTATCTGCACGATCCTGGGCACTTACGCGGCTCCGTGGCTGCTCCGTTTTATGGATACTCCTGAGGATGTTATGCCGGAGGCATCTACCTATCTGCGTATTTATTTCGCCGGCGTTTTCGGATTGCTTCTTTATAATATCGGAAGTGGTATCCTCCGAGCAGTCGGTGATACAAAACGCCCGTTGTATTTCCTGATCTTTTCCAGTATCATGAACATCGTTCTGGATCTGGTATTTGTCATCGTCTTCGATATGGGAATCGCCGGCGTTGCTTATGCAACCATTATTTCCCAGTTTGTATCCGCGATCCTGATCTTGATCTTACTGACAAAGACAAAAGAAAACTATCGCTTCGTATGGAAAGACCTGCATATCAACCTGCAGCTGGTTCGACAGATCTGTTCCATCGGTATGCCGGCCGGACTGCAGCAGGCGATCACATCCTTCTCCAACGTTTATGTACAGTCTTACATCAATGGATTTGGATCCGGATGTATGGCCGGTTGGAGCAGCTACTCCAAGATCGATATGTTTGTCATGCTTCCGATGATGAGCATCGCACAGGCGATCACAACATTCGCCAGTCAGAATATCGGTGCAGGCAATCTGGACCGTGCAAAAAAAGGCACCAAAACAGCGATGATCATGTCTGTCGGAATTGCCTTCACGATTTCCGGTATCCTCTGGATCTTTGCACCTCAGTTTGCAAGAATGTTCAGCCAGGAAGAAGATGTCGCCTACTACTGCGTCCTGTTCCTCCGACAGAATATTTTCTTCTTCGTGACCAGTGCCATTACCCAGGTATGTTCCGGAACGCTTCGCGGTGCAGGAAACTCCAAGACACCGATGATCCTGATGCTGGTCTCCTATGTCGCATTCCGTCAGGTATACCTCTTTATTGTAAAACAGGTATGCTACACTCCGAGCCTTGTCGGATTCGGTTATCCGGCCGGCTGGATGGTATGTGCCCTTCTTACCAGCCTGTATTACCGATTCAGCGGCTGGGATAAAAAGCTGAAATTAAAATAATTACGCTCCATCCAGAACCCGGCAGAGAATGTCTGCCAACGGTTCCATGGCATTTAAAGCCTCCGCATACGTGTTTGTCTGGGCTCCGACTTCGATCAGAGCCGTTCTTGCCCGGACATGCTGGTTATAGCGGAGGCCTTTTAAATATATTTTTCTGGTAAACCCCGGATAATGCTCTGCCGCTTCCAACTGCATCTGAAAGCTGAACGCCATATTGGCTTCCCTGTTTGGATTTGGCAAATACTCGATCGGACCATCCGGTGTCTGAGATGTTCCATTGAAAAACATGATACGGGCGGTTGGCTTTCCATTCACTTCCGTAATCAGATGCGTCCCTTCCTCCACTCCGTCCCGATGCAGATCTAACACAACCTGAATGGATGGATGTTGCTGCAGGATTCCCTGAACTCCATCCAACGCATACGTGTAGGCCCGGCTTCGATCCAAGTTTCCATCCTTCACATCGTAAACCGTTGTATCATGAATGACGTAATACCCCTGTCCTTCCAGCAATTTTGCCAGATATGCCCCGACTCCCACGATGGTCGCATCTTCTCTCTGAGGATAATCTGCAAATGTTTCTTGAGAATGCGTGTGATAGATCAAAATCTGAGGCTTCTCTTCCTGTTTTATAGAAAGATCCATATTTAAAAATATCTCTGCATTGAGCAGAGCCCCATCTGCAGTCGTGGATGGATGAATGGCATAAAATTCCTTCATCAAATAATCATAATCTGCCAGTTTCTCTCGAATGATCGTTGATCCGGATGTTTTCATTGTGATCTGTTCCGCAACGGGCTGCGAAGAATCTTCATCTAACATCTTCACTTCCCATGCATTGACCATGGCTCTCTCATAAGCCGGATCTTCTCCCTGTTCATAGGCCTGCGGAAGCTGATTCAGATAATCCAATACCTCCGGTTTTGGTAATACGTAACTGCTGATCGCGGTTCCTTCCAGCCGTATGTCCGGAATCCAACGTTTTATCACAGCATCAGCAGCATATACTCCGTATTGGAAATAAAGTCCCTCCATCTTTTCCGTGATCGCTTCATGGTTCCCCAAAAAAATCCCAATGGCAGCAAGCAAACCTGTGATTTCCAGAATCATTGGACGCTTTCTCTTCAGTTTCCATTTGAAATAAGTCCATCTTCGTCCCATTCTGTCCTCAGAAAACATCGTTTCCTACAGTTTATGAGAAATTCCAAGCTTCTATCACCGAAACAGTGCCTCATGGATCGCTTCTGAAATGGTGTAGCTGAGCATTTCTACCCGTTCATCAATGTTGTGAGGAGTCACATACATGGGGCCGAATTCCGGTTCTGAAATTTCAATCACGGTCGGAACCCCAAGAGCCAGAACAGGGATTCCAAGCACGTCCTCTGTGAGAGAATTTCGGTGATTTCCCACTCCGGATCCCGGATG
>JAZRLX010000070.1:0-2217 GCA_045647085.1 Pilosibacter sp. | reverse complement strand
ACTTGACTTTTAATCAAGTTGTCCGGGGTTCGAATCCCCGATGTCTCATGAATGCAGGAAACCTAATGACTAGGTTTCCTTTTTTTTATGCATTTTAAACAAATGAGAAAAGAAGGAGAATATCGATGATCTTTTTACTATTATCCATATTCTGTAGCGCAATGGTTGCGATCGTGATGCGACTGAGCCAGGGAAAGGTGACCAGCAAACTTTGCATGATCGCGACAAACTATTTGACTTGTCTGATCATGGCTTGGTTTTTGATGGGATTTGGAAATCCGTTTCCACAGGAAGACGGTCTTATGGAAACATTGGGAATGGGTACATTCAACGGCTTTTTCTATATGTTGGCTTTGATCTTAAATCAGTATAATATTTCCAGAAACGGTGTGGTCCTCCCGTCTGTATTTTCAAAAATGGGTGGTCTGCTGATCCCTCTTCTGGTATCTATTTTGATCTTTAAAGAGTCCCCAACCGTATTCCAGTTTATCGGATTTGTACTTTCTATCGTGTCGGTATTTGTATTGAATTATCGACAGGAGGAAGATGGTGCGGGCGGTAAATTTATGCTGTCTCTGTTTGCATTATTAGTAGCAGAAGGCTGTGCCGGAATTATGTCGAAGGTGTTCAATGAGATTGGAAACAGTGTGCTTGCCACTCATTTCCTGTTCTATACTTTTGTGACAGCGTTTTTATTCTGTGCAGCTGTGATCCTTGTGAAAAAGGAAAAACCGGGAATTCAGGAGCTGATCTATGGTATGATGATCGGTATTCCGAACTTTATGGGTGCCAGATTTGTTCTGAGAGCGTTAGAAACGGTTTCTGCAGTTATTGTTTATCCGGCACGCAGTGTGGGAACGATTGTTGTCATTACGCTGTTTGGTACGCTGCTTTTCAAGGAGAAGCTCAGAAGACAGCAGATTGTTGCTATGGGAGTGATCCTGGTTTCTCTTGTCCTTTTGAATTTATAAAGAGTATCATTCAGGTGAAGGAGGATAAACGATGCAGTTATTGTTGCTCGCTGTAGTATTTGCAGTGATCATTGTACTTCTTGCAAAAAAACGTCCGTTATACCAGGCAGTGTTTGGCGGACTGGTAATGACAGTGATCCTGTTTCAGATCCCACCGAAGGAAATTTTAAATAATACCATGAAGGTCTTTACAAACTGGTCTTCGATCTCCGTGCTGATCTCGCTGTATCTGATCTCTCTGCTTCAGAGACTGCTGGGAGCACGTGATCAGATCAAACTGGCGCAGAAAGATTTAAACGGTCTGTTCCATAATCGTCGTGTCAACGCGGCTGTGGCTCCGGTCTTTATCGGTCTGGTGCCTAGTGCGGCAGCGATGATCCTCTGCGGAGATATTGTGAAGGAGGCTTCTGACGGCTATCTGGAAAAGAAAGAGCAGGCGTTTGTGACCAGCTGGTTCCGCCATTTGCCGGAGAGTATTCTCCCGACCTATTCCGGTGTGATCCTGATGACTACTTTATCCGGTGTTCCGGTCTCTGAGTTTATCATCGGTATGATCATTCCTGGCCTTGTACTTGCGGCGATCGCTTATTTCCCATATCTGCGCAGACTTCCGGTGGATCCGGGTACACCGAAGAGTGAAAATCGCCTGAAAGATGCGGTAAATCTAATGGCTCACCTTTGGAGCATTATTTTTATCCTGGTTCTTATTCTGGGATTTGGAGTGCAGGTAGTTCCGGCTGTTTTAATTACATTGGTTCTTTCTCTGTTTGTATACCGTTTTAAGATGGATGAGCTGACAGAGTCTGTGAAGAATGCCCTGGAAGTAAAACTTCTTATGAACTCCTTCCTGGTTCTGGTTTTAAAGGAATTTGTAGCTTATACCGGAATTCTGGAAACACTTCCGGAAACTCTTTCCATTCTGCCGATCCCGGCATTTATGGTATTTGCACTGTTATTCTTTGCAGGAACCTTAGTGAGCGGTACCAGTGGTATCATTGCACTGGGAACACCGTTGGCATTTGCTGCGATCAACGAAGGTATGCCGCTGATGGTACTTTTAATGTGTATGACTCATGCAGCCAGCCAGATTTCTCCGATCCATGTCTGCCTGACCATTGCATCGGAGTATTATGAGATCTCTCTGGGCGAACTGATCCGTAAAACCGTGCCGGCAGCGCTGCTGTTTGCCGTGCTGATGATCGGATATTATCTTGTATTGCGTATGGTTGTTTAAAATAAAAACGGG
>JAZRLX010000069.1:0-3827 GCA_045647085.1 Pilosibacter sp. | reverse complement strand
CGGTACTTGGCGCTTTAGCGCCTTAGTACCGTTACGAAATTCTCTGAGCGAAAGCGTGTCCGCTTGAAAATTCCTGCCATCCTGGGACTCTTTATTACCAAGTTAACTCAATTAAATATACACTTTATTTAAATCCCATCTTCTTACGAAGCATTTCTTTTGTTTCTTCGCTGCAGAAAGCTGCATCGATGGAGTTCTGTGCACAGCGTTTTAATGTTTCGATGGAAACACCAAGTGCGCGGAGCTGAGAGTACTCGTTTGCGAGGTCTGTCTCAGAGAATGTCATATTGTCAGTATTAAGGGTAACCTTTACACCTGCCTCGAGAAGCTGGCGGATCGGGTGATCACAGTATTTGCGGTTGAACATACCGATGGTGTTTCCTGTTACGCAAACCTCTAACGGGATCTGTTTTTCAACCACTTCTGCTAACCAAGCCGGGTCATGTACACAGTTGATACCGTGACCGATTCTGTATGCGCCCATAGCGATCGCCATCGGAACGTGGGAACCATCGCCCATTTCACCGGCATGGATGGTGTACGGAATACCCTGTTCTCTTGCAATGTCAAATAACGGTGCATATAAATTGAAATCACCATTGTTCTCGTAACCTGCCAGATCCAGTGCGACAACACCCTTACCTAAGAACTCTTTTGTTACACGGATGGTCTCAAGGTTTGCTTCCCAGTTTGTGTGAGCATCAGCGCCCTTGTGCATCATACAGTTGATGATACCTGTCTCGATATCAGGGAAATCTTTCTTCGCCTGCTCTCTGCCGGCGAGAACTGCTTCAACAACTTCTGTCTGGGATAAGCCCTGGAGCATATGCTGCTGCGGAGCGAAACGGATCTCAGCATAGTATAATTCTTTTTCTGCCAGAGTTTCGATCAGATGATAAATGCTGGCTGCCAGATCTTCTTTTGTCTGCATGATCGCGATCGGGAAATCGAAACGGGTCATTCTTTCTTCGCGATTCTTAAATTCTGTGCGGTGCATGATGTGATAGTACTCTTCAAATGTACAATCCGGCGCAACAACGCCACGTTTTTTTGCTGTCTCCCATGCCCACGGCTGGTTCAGGGAACCGTCCAGATGAAGGTGCAGATCGATTTTTGCGTATTTCATGTGTTTTCTCCCCCAATATATTATTTAAAAGTTTCTCTTGCGTACTGAGCCAATTCTTCACGGAAGGCCGGATGAGCAACGGAAATCATTGCCTCTGCGCGTTCACGTAAAGAAAGACCGGACAATTTTGCAACACCGTATTCGGTTGCAACATAATGATTCATGCTTCGCGGACTGGAAACCACGCTGCCGCCCGGAATGAACGGAACGATGTTGGAAACCAGGGAACCGTCCTTTGCAGTTCTTGCAGAATTCATGCAGATAAAGCCTTTACCGCCCTTGGAACGGAATGCACCCTCGAGGAAGTCAAGCTGTCCGCCTGTACCGGAAAGCTGACGTTTTCCGCCGGATTCTGCATTTTCCTGACCCATCAGATCGAGCTGTACGCCGCCCATGATGCCGACAAAGTTGGACATCTGGCCCATTCTTTCCGGAGAATGTACGAAATCAACATCGCCCGGGTAGAAGAGTTCCGGTTCATTTTCAATCCAGTCATATAACTCCTGGGAACCCATTGCCAGGTTCCATGTGGAGTAGCCTTTGCATACTTCTTTGCGTGCATTTGTCAGCTTGCCCGCTTTGTGTAAGAACAGGAAAGCATCGCTGATGGTACCTGTGTGACAGCCGAGATCTTTCAGATCGGATTCTGCCAGCATTTTTGCAACTGTGAACGGAACGCCGCCGACACCGAGAGATAATACTGCACCATCCGGAATCTCTGCAACCACATTTTTTGCGATCGCGATATCGATATCGGACGGATCTTTATATGTACGGAGCGGGAGCGGCTCATGCTCACCTTCTACGATATAATCAGCCTCAGACAGGTGAACACGGTGGGAACCGTTTACACCATGAAGTTTCGGATAACGCTCATTGATCTCGAAAATTACGGTTCTTGCATTTTCGAAAATAGTTCTCCATGCATAGTTAGAGATACCGAGACCACAGTAACCGTCTGCATCCGGTGCGGAAACCGGTACAAATGCAACGTCTACGCGGATGTGATCACGATAAAGGAACGGGAGCTGACGGAGGATCATCGGCATAAACTGCACACGGCCCTGAGCCTGCATTTTACGCTCGTAATCACCGATATGCCAGCTGTAGTACTGGAATGTTGTCTGTTCCGGATCGCATTCGATTACTTCAATGCGCGGGCGGATCACAAGACCGCCGCGGACTTTCACATCTTTCAGCTCGTCTTTTCTTGCAGCCAGTGCCTTATCCATCAGTTCCGGATAACCGCCGCCAAAACCATAGTCAACCCAGTCGCCGGACTGAACTGCCTTTGCAGCAACTTCCGGGGTCACAAACTTATGCATATAATCTTTTAACATGGTATTCTTCCTCTCATTTTCCAAAGTCATATAGACCGGTTAAATTTCAACATAGTTAAAATCAATCTGATGTGCCTGAAGGATCTGACCTTCGCGCTTATGGCAGGTAAAGATCAGCATCTGTCCGCCATACGCTTTCGCCATCCATTTCAGTGCGGTGCGAAGTCGTTCTTCATCGTACTGCGTGAAACTGTCGTCGAAGATCAGCGGGAAAGGTTCGCCATCGCCCTGAAGGAGTTTTGCAGCTGCCAGTCGAAGTGCCAGATAAACCTGATCCATGGTTCCGCTGCTGACTTGTTCGATCGGAACCAGTTTACGTTTGGTATTTAAGAAAACATTGAGATTTTCATCAATACTCAGGCTGTCATAAATACCGCCGGTAATACCGCCAACCAGATCGGAAGCTTCCTTATTGAGATAGAGTCCAAAGGAATCTCGGATGGAAGAGGACAGCTCGGTCAATGTTTCCTGAGCCAGTTCAATGGCCGTAATCTCTTCACGAATGCGGTCATTTTCGGTCAGGACACGTCTCAAGTTAATAACCTGCATCTTACAATTATTCAGATGCTCCAGCTTCTTTTCAAGTTCCCACTGGGTACGCTGCTGCTTCTCGATCATTTCACTGCAGTTGTTCTGCTTTTCGCGGAGGGAATTGATATCCTCCATCAGTTTTTTTGAAGCGGATTCTGATTGTCTGACCATATCACAAAGGCTTGTAAATTCCGCCATACGTTTGATAAAGGCAGACATAGCTTCATCAGAAACTGTGATCTCGGAGGTACCTTCAGAACCCACGTCTTCTGCACTCTTGACATAGGCTCCGGCTTTGTTGCGATAGAGATGTTTCTTTAACATTTCTAACAGAAGAGATTTATTTTTCTCAGCGTTTGCAAGGTCTCGTTTTATTCCCTTGCGGATTAGCGTCTGGATGAAAAGAAATACAAGTGCAGCGATGCCGAGGCCACCAACGACTGTAATATAGTCGGAAGGATACGTCAGACGAAGGTAAACGGCACCTGCAACACAGGCGATTGCCATGAGCAGCGCAAGTGTGCTGAATACTTTGCGGGATTTCTTTTTTCCTTTTTCGTCATAATTACGATAATTGCTGTAGTATTCTTCTGCTCGTTGAGAATAGGCATCGACAGAAGCCTGATCAATAAACTGATACTCGGTCAGAATTCGTTTTGCATCCTGAATCTTGTCTTCCAATATTGTTCGTTCAGATTGAGTATTGTCAATAATGCTCTTTACCTGATTGCGCATGTTCTGGTAAGAAGCCAGCTGGTTTTCAAATTCCGGAGCAGCGATCTCGGCTTCCACATTGCGGATCTCACCTAAAAGAGCAGTATATTCGCGGG
>JAZRLX010000068.1:0-1796 GCA_045647085.1 Pilosibacter sp. | reverse complement strand
CTTCTCCAGCTGACCTCCGAGAATACCGATCCTCTGATGTCCGAGTCTGATCAGGTACTCCACAGCCGCATAAGCAGCCGTCGAGTCATCGGTACTGACACTGGAAAGTTTCTCAAAACCAAGAGACTCACCGGAGTTGGTTACCAGTACACACGGGATCTGTACCCGGTCGAACCGCTCCTTAAAATAAGAGAGGTTACTTCCCAAAAACAGGATTCCCATGGGTCTGCGCTCCACGATTACCTGAAGCGCCTGATCCAGCTCATCTTCCATCTCACCGATGTAATACATCAGACATGCATAACCCTTTTCCCGGATCATGCCCTGCATCTGCTCCACGATGGAAGCAAACAACATATTCTGATTACCTTTTACAATGATCGCAATGCCATTGCTGGCCTGCTGTTTTAAATGCTTCGCATTATTGTTCAATTTGAAATGATGTTTTTCCACCACTTCCATTATCTTTGCCCGAGCCGTTTCAGAAACGTCCGGGTGGTTGTTCAGCACGCGGGAGACAGTTCCCACCGCATATCCGGATTCCCGTGCAATATCTTTGATAGTCAAAGCCATAGTTAGCCTTTAACCGCACCGGCTGCAACGCCTTTGATAATGTGCTTCTGTCCCAGTAAGTAGATGATAACGATCGGAATAACAGTGAGCATGATACATGCCATCATCGGTCCCATCTCAACTCTACCGTAGCTGCCACGGAAATACTGGATCAGCATCGGAATTGTTTTGTATTTCTTGATATCAAGAACCAGGGTCGGCAGAAGGTAGTCGTTCCATACCCACATTGCTTCCAGAATACCAACGGAAACCATAGTCGGTTTTAACATCGGCATAACGATCAGGAAGTAAGTCTGGATCGGGTTACATCCATCGATCATGGACGCTTCCTCAACCTCTAACGGAATGGACTTCATAAAGCCTGCGAACATAAATACCGCAAGACCTGCACCGAAGCCTAAGTAAATGATCCAGATATTCCACGGTGTATTTAATTTCAACTGATCCGCTGTCTGAGACAGTGTGAACATTACCATCTGGAACGGAACAACCATGGAGAATGCGAACAGGAAATATAAACCGGAGGATACAATTCCTTTTACGCGTGTAATATACCAGGAACACATGGAGCAAAGGAGAAGGATCGCAACTACAGAAGTTACTGTGATCACGACGCTGTAGCCTAAGCTCTGTAAAAAGCCCTTGGAGTTGATTGCATTCATATAGTTCGCAAGACCTGCAAATGTCTCTGCAGTCGGAAGCTTGAATGCTGTGTTTGTGGAGATAGATGTTTCTTCTTTTAAGGAGTTAAAAAGAATCATCACGATCGGGTACATATAGAGAATGGATGCAACCGATAAAAGGATCGTCCACATCAGATCTAATGCTTTATTTTCTTTCTTCATTACTGCTGCACCTCCTTGGATCTTGTAGCTTTAAGCTGGATCATAGAGATCGCGATAACCAGAATACAGAATACAACTGCTTTTGCCTGACCAAGTCCCTTCCACTGTGCTCCGGCACGGGCATAGAACGTATTGTAAATGTTCAGGGCAAGCATTTCTGTTAAATGTTTCGGATCACCGGCTGTAAGAGCAAGGTTCTGGTCGAACAGCTTGAAGGAATTTGTCAGTGTTAAGAATACGCAGATGGTAATGGAGGACATGATCATTGGGATCTTTACCTTAAATAAAGTTGTGATCGGGTTTGCTCCATCGATCTCAGCCGCCTCGAGCAGTTCGCCCGGAACGTTCTGAAGACCTGCGATATAAATGATCATCATG
>JAZRLX010000067.1:0-7581 GCA_045647085.1 Pilosibacter sp. | reverse complement strand
AAGAAGTGGTAGTGAAGATCGTGTTATAAAGAAAAAGAGAAGGCGGCAGTCCGGGTGGTGGACTGTCGCCTGTTGTTATTTGTATTGATTGTAGAATTAATTCTCTTCAGCAATAATGATCTCTTCCGCATACGGAAGTGTTTTGATCCAATCGCAGAATGTGTGCCACTCCTGTAATTTGTGGTAACGTCTTGCAAAGAAGATGTTGATCAGAGTCTCATAGTTCATAGTCACCGTACGCATCTGGTTGTAGCTGGACGGAAGAAGCTGGATCATATCATACCAGTCCTCTTTGTTCTTACCTTCAGTCATATATTTCTGACGGATTTTCTCAAGCTCATCTACAACAGTCTGCATAAATGCAAGAGTGTCCGGAGTCATGTGATCGTGGCTGAAATCGTCGATATCGAACGGTTTTGCGTGGATCTTATGCATTGTGCTTGTGGAGTTTGCAACAGTTGCAACTTTGTAAGTATCGAATTCTTTCCACCAATATAACGGAGCGGTGATATCTACAGAAACGAAGATCTGGCGTACATATTTTCTGTGGTCGCTGCCGGCTCTTCTTAACTTCTGAGCCAGACCAAGGTCATTTGCGCCCAGAATGAAGTTTCCATCTTCGTCATAATAGCTGTCCATACGATCCCAGCTGTTCATCGGGTTTCTGGCACCGCGGATCGCGTTTTCCAGATTCATTACGCTTGTGCGTTCTAATTTGATCATGGTATTTCATCCTTCCAAATGTAAATTGGGGCCCGAGGTGAACAGAACCGATAGAACCGGACGTTAGTTACGGGCATAGATAAAATTATTATACACGCAAGCAGAAGATTGTACAAGATATAAAATCATGCTATAATGAAAGATAACAAATTTCAAAAGAGGGGCATGCAAATGTCAGATTACATCATAAACGTCTGTGGTGATTCTTCCAATGCGACTTGGCTGATCAAGGGAGACAATGGAAACGTCCTCTATGAGGCAGGAATGGCTTACAGTGCAGGAAAAATGATCGAAAACATAAAAAATGAATTGAACGGAGACACACTGCATGCGGTGATTTTGTCCCATTCTCATTATGATCACGTGGCAGGTCTTCCATTTGTCAGGATGGAATGGCCGAATGCGGTGGTTTACGGAAGTGAGTATGCGGCGAAGATTCTGGAAAAGTCATCGGTTCGCGAGACGATGAAACGACTCAGTTCCGATGCTGCAAAGGGAGCAGGTATGGAGCTTCCGCCGTATGAGGATTCTCTGATCAAGATCGACCGCACAGTTAAGGAAGGCGATATCATCCGTCTGGGAGACACGAAGATTCGGGTGTTTGAAACACCGGGTCATACCAAATGTTCTGTCTCTTATCTGGTAAATGATGATGTGCTGATGGCCAGTGAAACGATTGGTGTGTTCAAAGGTGAGTGGTACATGCCATGTTATTTGGTCGGATATCAGATGTCATTGGATGCAGTTGAAAAACTTCGGATGCTTGGTGCAAAACGTCTTTTTATTTCTCATAGAGGAATCAGTCCGGACGAAGACATGGACAAAGTCTGGGAGTTTTTAAAGCGAAAATTAGAAGAAACAAAACAGGAAATCATTGAGATCATTCAAACGTATGAAACGCGGGAAGAGCAAATGATGGCGATGAAAGTCCGTTATCATGACAATGTGGTCAGTGAGAGTGAGCAGCCGTCCTTCGCATTCCTGCTGAATGCGGCAGCAACTTTAAACATAATCGAAAAAGAATGTATGGAGGAAATAAGATGAATTTAATCGTAGCAGTAGATAAAAACTGGGCAATCGGAAATAAAGGAAATCTTCTTGTGAGAATCCCGGCAGATCAGAAGATGTTCCGCGACGAGACTATGGGAAAAGTGATCGTAATGGGAAGAAAGACATTGGAGAGTCTTCCGGGCGGTCAGCCGCTTCACGGCCGTACAAATGTAGTACTGACAAAAAATGAGTCTTATACAAAAAAAGGCTGTGAGGTATTTCACAGCGTGGAAGAAACATTAGAATTTTTAAAACAGTTCCCGTCTGAACATGTGTATATCATTGGTGGTGAAACCATTTACAAACAGTTTCTTCCGTACTGCGATGTGGCGCATGTGACATGGATCGATTATGAGTATCTGGCAGATACACATTTCCCGAATCTGGACAAGGATCCGGACTGGCATGTGACAGCTGTAAGTGACGAGCAGACATATTTTGATCTTTGCTATGAATACCGTCAGTACGAGCGAAAATAAGAAGAAAAATGGTTCAAATGCCAAGTTTTTCTTGCTAACATGGTAAAGAAGTGATAAACTATTCGTTAGTGAAATGAACGATGACGACGAAAATTACAGAAGTTCATTGATATATAGGAGGTTAGGAATTATGTATCCGATTTTAAAAGCAGAGAAGCTTGCGGAAAAGATTTATCTCATGGTAGTAAAAGCTCCGCGAGTTGCAAAAAACTGTCAGCCGGGTGAGTTCATCATCGTAAAGATCGATGAAGTTGGTGAGAGAATCCCGCTTACAATTTGCGATTACAACAGAGAAGAAGGCACAGTTACGATCGTATTCCAGATCGTAGGTGGTTCCACAGAGCGTATGGCTGATTTAAAAGCAGGCGATGCGTTCCATGATTTTGTAGGTCCGTTAGGAAATCCGTCTGAGTTCGTACACGAAGACATCGAGTCCTTAAAGAATAAAAAAATGCTCTTCGTAGCAGGTGGTGTTGGTACAGCTCCGGTTTATCCGCAGGTGAAATGGCTCCACGTGCATGGCGTTGATGTAGACGTTATCGTTGGTGCGAAGAATAAAGACCTTCTGATCCTCGAAGAGGAGATGAAGGCAGTTGCAGGCAACCTTTACATCACAACAGACGATGGTTCTTATGTGAGAAAAGGTATGGTTACAGATGTGATCAAAGATCTTGTGAACGTAGAAGGTAAGAAATATGATGTCTGCGTAGCGATCGGTCCGATGATCATGATGAAATTCGTATGTCACCTCTCAAAAGAGCTTGAGATCCCGACAATCGTAAGCTTAAACCCGATCATGGTAGACGGTACAGGTATGTGTGGTGCATGTCGTGTAACAGTTGGCGATAAAGTAAAATTTGCATGTGTAGACGGTCCGGAGTTTGATGGTCATGCGATCAACTTCGATGAGGCTATGAAACGTCAGCAGATGTACAAGACAGAAGAAGGCCGTGCGATCTTAAAACTCCGTGAGGGCAACACTCATCACGGTGGATGCGGCAACTGCAACGACTAATTGGGAGGTATCGACATGGACGTTATGAAAAAAGTACCGGTAAGAGAGCAGGATCCGAAGGTTCGTGCAACAAACTTTGAAGAAGTTTGTTATGGTTATAATGAAGAAGAAGCAGTTGCAGAAGCTGGCCGCTGCTTAGGATGTAAAAATGCAAAGTGTGTAGAAGGATGTCCGGTTAAGATCAATATCCCGGGATTCATCGGCGCGATCAAAGAAAACAATTACGAAGAAGCTGCAAACATTATCGCAAAGTCTTCCGCACTTCCGGCTGTATGTGGCCGTGTGTGTCCGCAGGAGAGCCAGTGTGAAGGCAAATGTATCCGCGGTATCAAAGGTGAAGCGATCTCCATCGGTAAGTTAGAGCGTTTCGTTGCTGACTGGTCCAGAGAGAATGGTTTTGTTCCGAAGGCAGCAGAAGTGAAATTAAATAAAAAGGTAGCAGTGATCGGTTCCGGTCCTGCAGGTCTTACATGTGCAGGAGATCTTGCGAAATTAGGTTACGATGTAACTATTTTCGAAGCTCTTCATGAGCCGGGCGGAGTTCTTACATACGGTATTCCGGAGTTCCGTCTTCCGAAACAGAAAGTTGTTCAGCCGGAGATCGAGAACGTTAGAAAACTTGGCGTTAAGATCGAGACAAACGTTATCATCGGTAAATCTGTTACTGTAGACGAGCTCATGGATGAAGAAGGATTTGAGGCGATCTTCATTGGTTCCGGTGCAGGTCTTCCGAAGTTCATGGGTATCCCGGGTGAGAATGCAAACGGTGTATTCTCTGCCAACGAGTACCTGACAAGAAGCAACCTGATGAAAGCATTCCGCGAGGACTATGATACACCGATCGTAAAGAGCCAGAAGGTTGTTGTCGTAGGTGGCGGTAACGTAGCAATGGACGCAGCAAGAACAGCGCTTCGTCTTGGTGCGGAAGTACACATCGTATACAGAAGAAGTGAAGCTGAGCTTCCGGCACGTGTGGAAGAAGTTCACCATGCAAAAGAAGAGGGTATCATCTTTGACCTTCTTACAAACCCGACAGAGATCCTTGTTGATGAGAAGGGTTGGGTAAAAGGCATGAACGTGATCAAGATGGAACTTGGTGAGCCGGATGCATCCGGAAGAAGACGTCCGGTTGAGGTTGCAGGTTCCGAGTACACAATTGATTGTGATACTGTTATCATGTCCCTTGGTACATCCCCGAACCCGCTCATTTCCTCCACAACAGGCGGTCTTGAGATCAACAGACATAAATGTATCGTAGCCGACGAGTGCACAGGCCAGACATCCAGAGAAGGCGTATTTGCAGGCGGCGATGCAGTTACAGGTGCTGCAACAGTTATCCTTGCAATGGAAGCAGGTAAAGCAGGTGCAAAGGGTATCCACGAGTACTTAAGCAACAAATAATATAATCGTAAATTTATAATTGACTGCCGCGGGCAACATTCCTGCGGCAGTTGTTTTCATGAAAAGAGGGAGAACGAATGAAAAAAGCGATGACGCGTGAAGAGCGTTATACGATGATGATTGAAACTCCGGTTGACAAACTGATCCCGAAGCTTGCAATTCCGACGATCATCAGTATGCTTGTCACATCCATCTACAATATGGCTGATACCTTTTTTGTAAGCCAGATCAGCACCAGTGCATCTGCTGCAGTCGGTATTATCTTTTCTGTGCAGGCGATGATCCAGGCAATCGGTTTCATGCTTGGTATGGGAAGCGGAAACTGTATTTCCAGAACACTCGGAAGCAGAGACGATGAGAGAGCAGAGCGAATCGCAGCCACCGGATTTTTTACAGCATTGATCATTGGTGTCCTGTTTTGCATTTGCGGACTTTCTATGCTCAATCCACTGGTTCGGTTTTTAGGTGCAACTGACACGATCGCACCGTATGCGAAAGAATACGGACAGTATATTTTACTGGCAGCTCCGGTCATGATGGGTTCTTTTGTGCTGAATAACCTTCTGAGAGCGCAGGGATATGCATTTAACTCCATGATCGGAATTACGACCGGTGGTATTATCAACATGATCCTGGACCCGATCCTGATCTTCGGATTTGATATGGGAATTGCAGGTGCAGCAATTGCAACCGCTGTGAGCCAGTGTATCAGTTTTAGCTTGCTGATGTACCAGACGGCAACGAAAGAAGGTTGTATCCGTCTGAAATTAGGTAAATTCACACCGAAGTTTAACATACTTGGACCAATCCTTCATGCAGGAGTTCCGTCCTTGTGCCGTCAGGGACTTGCAAGTGTGGCTACGATCATTCTGAACGTAGCAGCCAACCCATTTGGCGATGCAGCGATCGCAGCAATGTCTATCGTCAGCCGTTACATGATGTTCATCAACTCTGCACTGATCGGTTTCGGTCAGGGATTCCAGCCGGTGTGTGGATTTAACTTTGGTGCAAAACGTTATGATCGTGTATTGGAATCCTTCTGGTTCTGCTTAAAAGTTGCTGTGATCATGCTCACAACACTGGGCACTATCAGTTTCTTCGGTGCAGAGCAGATATTAACGATGTTCCGTAAAGATGATCTGGAGGTTATCGCCATTGGTACTGTTGCACTGAGATTCCAGTGTATGACCATGCCGCTCCAGGCGTGGATCATCATGGCCAACATGTTGACCCAGTCTATCGGATACGGTTTCCGTGCATCCCTCCTTTCCTCAGGTCGTCAGGGCATCTGCCTGATCCCGCCGCTTTTGATCTTACCGGGAATCGTTGGTATCCTTGGACTTCAGATGTCTCAGGCAATCGCAGATGTATTGACAAGTTTGATCGCAGTGGTGATCATGGCACAGATCCTCAAAGAACTGAAAGAGAAGGCAAAAGGGCAGCAGACTCAGATACAGTAAGCATTTATGTATGTATACGATACAAAAAATGAAACAAAAAAACTCAAAAAAAACTATAGACTAATTTGTGATTTTGTGAGAGAATGGAACGGAACGTGATGTGATTTTTTTAACAAGATTGATCGACCAATCTGAATCGCAGTAAGGTTGATCAACCAACTTTCACAAATACAGTGATCGAAAGGAGTTTTAAACATGATTTATTCACATGAAGTAGAAAAAATGTGTACAGTTGCACAGGGCGTTAACCACGGTGCAGCTCCGATCCCGGAAGAAGCAAAATGGGTAAAAGCAAAACAGATTGCTGATATCTCCGGTTTAACACACGGTATCGGCTGGTGTGCTCCGCAGCAGGGTGCATGTAAGCTGACATTAAACGTAAAAGAGGGTATCATTCAGGAAGCACTTGTTGAGACAATCGGCTGCTCCGGTATGACTCATTCCGCAGCTATGGCTTCTGAAATCCTTCCGGGCAGAACTCTTCTTGAGGCTCTTAACACAGACCTTGTTTGTGACGCTATCAACACAGCTATGAGAGAGCTCTTCCTTCAGATCGTTTACGGCAGAACTCAGACTGCATTCTCAGAGGGCGGTCTTCCCGTAGGCGCAGGTCTTGAGGACCTCGGTAAGGGTCTTCGCAGCCAGGTTGGTACTCTCTTCAGCACAAAGGCTAAGGGCGTAAGATATCTTGAGCTTGCAGAAGGCTACATCACAAAGATGGCTCTTGACGCAGACGATCAGGTTATCGGCTACAAGTTCGTTCACCTCGGCAAGATGATGGAAAACATCCGCAAGGGTATGGACGCTAACGAGGCACTCGTTAAGGCTACAGGTCAGTACGGCAGATTCGATGATGCTGCTAAGGTCATCGATCCCCGTGAAGAATAAGAGAGGGAGGATATAACAATGGCTTTATTTGAAAGTTACGAAAGAAGAATTAATCAGATTAACGTTGCTCTCAACAAATACGGTATTGCCTCTCTCGAAGAAGCAAAGAAGATTTGTGATGACAAGGGTATTGACGTTTACAACCTCATCAAGGGTATTCAGCCCATCTTCTTCGAAAACGCTTGCTGGGCTTACATCACAGGCACAGCTATCGCTCTCAAGAAGGGCTGCACAAAGGCTGCTGACGCTGCTGAGGCTATCGGTGAAGGCCTTCAGGCTTTCTGTATCCCCGGCTCAGTTGCTGATGACAGAAAGGTAGGGCTTGGCCACGGTAACCTCGCTGCTATGCTTTTAAGAGAAGAAACAAAGTGCTTTGCTTTCCTTGCAGGTCACGAATCCTTCGCAGCAGCTGAAGGCGCTATCGGTCTTGCAAAGAGCGCTAACAAAGCACGTAAAGAGCCCCTTCGCGTAATCCTTAACGGTCTCGGCAAGGATGCCGCTAAGATTATTTCGAGAATCAACGGCTTTACCTATGTTCAAACAAAGTTTGATTACTATACAGGTG
>JAZRLX010000066.1:0-3223 GCA_045647085.1 Pilosibacter sp. | reverse complement strand
ATCGTGCGGATCTTTATTCAGAATATACTGAAGCATCTCCATCTCGGACTGTCCCATCTCTCTGATCAGGTCTTTCATATCCGTATAATCCATTCCTGCTGCGGAAACCGGATATACCCATGTTTCTTCCTGATTCAGAACTCCGATCATCTCTTTTTTACCTACGATATATGTCAGTAACTTCATACTGTCTGTCCTCCCTGCCTGCTTACCGGCCATTTACAAATACACGGCTGCCAGAAATCTGTGCAGCCGTGGAATAAACGAATATTTAAATTAACGAATTCTCTCCGGGAAACCAACCTTCTTCTGAACTTTTCTTAATGTCTTGTTGGAGAAGTAGGATGCTTTCTCTGCATTCTCTTTGATCACTTTGTCAATGTAATCTTTGTTCTTTGTGAGGTCGTTGTAGTTGTCCTGAAGCGGTTTCAGTACAGAAACGATCGCCTCACCAACGCCCATCTTGAAGTCGCCGTAGCCCTTACCGTCGAACTCTGCCTCAACCTCTGCCGGTGTCTTACCTGTACATGCGCAGTAGATATCGATGAGGTTCTTGATACCCGGCTGCTCGTCGCTGTAACGTACACATGCAACAGAGTCTGTCACTGCACGTTTACACTTACGGATGATCGTATCCGGATCGTCCATTAAGTAGATGCTTCCGTTCGGGTTCTCGTCGGACTTGGACATCTTCTTCATCGGATCCTGTAAGCTCATGATCTTCGCACCGGATTTTCCGATGTACGGTTCCGGAACTGTAAATACATCGCCGTAGATATTGTTGAAACGATTTGCAATGTCTCTTGTCAGCTCAAGATGCTGCATCTGGTCAATACCAACCGGAACCACATCTGCCTGGAACAGAAGGATATCTGCTGCCATCAGTACCGGGTATGTGAACAGACCTGCGTTGATGTTATCTGCGTGTTTTGCAGATTTGTCTTTAAACTGTGTCATACGGTTTAACTCGCCCATGTATGTGAAGCAGTTTAAGATCCAAGCCAGCTCTGCGTGACCGGAAACATGGGACTGGTAGTAAATGCAGTTCTTCTCCGGATCAAGGCCGGCTGCAATGTAAAGTGTGAGAAGATTTCTTGCACGCTTTCTGAGCTCCGCCGGATCCTGGCGAACTGTGATGGAGTGCATATCTACTACACTGTAAAATGTCTGGTAATCATCAGCGATCTTTACCCAGTTCTTTAACGCTCCAAGGTAGTTGCCGAGTGTTAAATTACCGGTTGCCTGCATACCGCTGAATAAGGTTTTCTTTCCGTCTAACATAATCTATCTCCTTATTTGAATGATAATCTTCGTAATACAACTCATTATAGTACAAGTTTTCTTTTGTTACAAGACAAAAGTTCGGAATGTTGTTCTTGTATCTTTGGTTTTTACCATTTATAATAAATGTGATTTGATTTTTGAGAGTTCGTTTGAGACTCAGAAAGGATATGGACTTTTATGGAGAAAATTGCAAGCTTTACTGTCAACCATCTGACTCTGCTTCCGGGTATTTATGTGTCCCGTCAGGATACAGTTGGTGAGACCAAAGTAACTACTTTCGATCTTCGTATGACTCGCCCGAATTTCGAGCCGGTTATGAATACTGCTGAAATGCATGCTATCGAGCACCTTGGTGCTACATTTTTAAGAAATCACAAAGACTACAAGGATCTGACCATCTATTTCGGACCGATGGGCTGCCGCACAGGCTTCTACCTGATCCTCGCAGGCGATCTCACTTCTGCTGACGTGGTTCCGCTTGTGAAAGAAATGTTCGCATTTATCCGCGATTACGAGGGCGAGATCCCGGGTGCAGCTGCAAGAGACTGCGGTAACTATCTGGATCTGAACCTTCCGATGGCAAAATACCTTGCGAAGAAGTATTATGAGGAAGTTCTGGAAAACATCGGCGAAGAGCGCCTGGTTTATCCGGAGTAAACCTGATATCTGCAATATACACAAAGGGGAAATCGATAACTATCGATCTCCCCTTATTTTTTAGTATTTTTTCTCCAGCTCCAACAGAGCTGCCTTCACATCTGTACCACCTGCATATCCGACGATTCCTCCGTCCGCGCCCACAACTCTGTGGCACGGGATGAAGATCGGAAGTGGATTTCGATTGTTTGCCATTCCAACTGCACGGCTGGCATTTTCATTTCCGATCTGCACGGCGATTTCTTTATACGTTCTGGTTTCTCCATACGGAATGGTCTGCAGTGCCTCCCAGACTTTCATCTGGAACTCGGTTCCAACCGGATCCAGCGGTAGATCAAATTCTTTTCGCTCTCCCACAAAATATTCTTTCAGCTGCTTGTACGCTTTCTCTAATATAGGAAGATTGTCCTCCATCATACCTGCCTCGATCATTTTGGTCGGCGCGTTGCGTCCAAAGCAAAGCTCGATGATATCACCTTTTTCACATACCAGTGTCACATCTCCGATCGGAAGGGTATAGCTGCAATATCCGGTTTCTTCTAATGCAATAAATACCACTACCGTGTACGGAGGAATCTGTGCATAAATTCGGTCTTTCACAACTGCTCCGCCTCCGGATGTATCGTAAAGCGGCTGCCAGATCAGACCCTTTGGAAGTCTCGGAAGACCAAGTTTGTGAGTTCCCCAATGGAGGTTGTATGCAACGTAGAAGTTCTGGTCTGCTGTTCCGTCAGATTTCTGCGCGTATGCGCCCCAGTACATGATTCCAAGCTGCTTTCTGAAATACTCCAGATCCGGTCTCCATGCGCTCTGACCATGGAAGGAAACATCCGGACAACCCAGAGATTTATAATCCGCATGTTTTGGCGCCTGATCCATGTGGAATAATTTATGTTCTTTACGGAATCGGATGAACTCTCTTACCACTTGGAACAGATCAGAATTTTCTTCCAACTGATTCCAGTCAAGCCAGCCAATTTCATTGTCCTGACAGTATGCGTTGTTGTTTCCGCCCTGTGTATTTCCAAACTCATCACCGGCCATGATCAGTGGTGTTCCCTGGCTCAGCAGTAACAGTAAAAATGCATTGTAAAGCTGCTGTTTTCTCAGTTTGTTGACCTTCTCCACCTCGGTCGGTCCTTCGATTCCGCAGTTCCAGGAAGCATTGTAATCTGTACCGTCGCGGTTTTCTTCGCCATTAGCTTCGTTATGTTTTTCATCATAGGATACCATGTCCATCATGGTAAATCCGTTGGTGTTAGCCATATAGTTGATGACTGCA
>JAZRLX010000065.1:0-2438 GCA_045647085.1 Pilosibacter sp. | reverse complement strand
TATCCGTGACTGGTTTGAAAAAGAAGGATGTAAAGGCGCTTACATCGACAGTGCTCTCAACGTAATCTATCCGTACCACTGCGAAGCAGATAAAGATCTGGTTGTATTCTCCGCACACAGCGATACAGTATTCCCGGATATGGAACCGTTTGACGTTATTTACGATGGCGACATCATGCGTTGTCCGGGTGTTGGTGACAATACTTCCAACCTTTCCATCATGATGCTTCTTGCAAGCTGGATCACAAAGAATAACCTGGTTCCGAAGCAGGGCATTCTCTTCCTTGCAAGTGCCGGTGAAGAAGGTCTCGGCAACTTAAAGGGTATTCGTCAGGTTATGAAAGATTACGAAGGCAAGATCGCAGAAGTTGTTGCCCTTGACGGTTCCTACACAGGTGTTGTAAATGGCGCAGTTGGTTCCCTCCGTTATAAAGTAGGCGTTCACACAGAAGGCGGACACTCCTACGGTAAGTTTGGAAACCAGAATGCAATCCAGACTCTGTCTTCCATGATCAATACTCTCTACACATACAAAGTACCGAAGCCGGGCAAGAGCACATACAACGTTGGTCTCGTTTCCGGTGGTACATCCATCAACACAATCGCTCAGTACGCAGAGATGCTTTTCGAGTACCGTTCCGACGTACGTGAGAGCCTCGCTTCCATGAACGAGTTCTTCCTTTCCGTGATCGAGACATACCGTCACATGGACAATGTACAGGTTGACTTAGAGCTCCTTGGCGAGCGTCCGTGTACAGGTGATGTTGACCAGGAGAAACAGGATGCTCTTGTAAACAAAGCACTTGATATTATCGAGTCTTACACAGGCGAGCGCGTTGGCCTTTCCTCCGGTTCCACAGACTGCAACATTCCGCTGTCCGTTGGTGTTCCGGCAATCTGCTTCGGCGGTAACATGGCTGTTGGCGCTCACACAAGAGAGGAATATCTGGATTCCACAACATTACGTTTAGGTATGACAATCGTGGCTGCATTCATGATGACATATTTCAACTAAATAAATGGTTTTACAACCTCTGCTTCCGTTCTCCGGAGGCAGAGGTTTTCGAAAGAAAAAACATTTGGAGGCATACAAATGAAATTTAAAAAATCCGTCTACAGCTATATTATGATGCTGGGACATCTGTGCGCGGATCTTGGCGGCGGCGCTCTTCCGGCGATCCTTCCGTTCCTCATTGCACAGAAAGGAATCACTTACACACAGGCTGCCGGTCTGACATTTGCACTCAGCAGTATCGGTTCTGTCATCCAGCCGGTTTTCGGAAGCATGGCTGACAAAACCTCTCGTCCGTGGCTCATGTCCCTTGGTATCTTCATGGCAGGCTGCGGTATCTCCATGCTGGGCTTCATCGACAACTACTGGCTTATGTTCGTGGCAGTTGCATTTACCGGTATCGGTTCTGCTCTCTTCCATCCGGACGGAGGCCGTATGGCAAACTATGTATCCGGTACAAAAAAAGGCAAAGGTATCAGTTTATTCTCCGTTGGCGGTAACATGGGCGGTGCAGTTGGCCCGATGCTTGCAGTCTTCGGTATCACTTTGATGGGCGGCGATCTTCGCGGTGCAGCGATCCTCGCAATTCCGGCTTTTGCAATGGCTGCATTCATGGTAACTCAGCATGGCAATCTTGCTGAATTCGCTGCAGAAGGCAACAAGAAAACAAAAGCTGCGATCGCAGCAGGTCAGAAAGACGACTGGAGTGCTTTTGGAAAACTGACACTCGTTGTTTTCCTTCGTTCCACACTGA
Source organism: Pilosibacter sp. (assembly GCA_045647085.1). Lineage (GTDB taxonomy): Bacteria > Bacillota > Clostridia > Lachnospirales > Lachnospiraceae > Pilosibacter. The sequence continues at coordinate 672 of JAZRLX010000065.1, read as the reverse complement.
GCATGGGTATGACTACCTTCATCCCGCTGTTCTGGATGAGTGTTCTCATGCAGTCTGAGGAAGTTTCCGGTTCTGTAACAACGATCATTTCCCTGTCCGGTGCAGCAGCTACTCTCATCGGCGGCCATCTTGCTGACAAATACGGCTTCAATAAGACCATCCGTACAGGACTTGTTCTTATGATCCCGTGCCTGATCGCAGTAACAATGTCCAGAAACGTACTGCTGTGCACCTTCATGCTGATCCCGACTGCGATGTTCTTAAACTTCGCATTCAGCCCGTCCGTTGCACTCGGTCAGAAATTCATCCCGAACCATATCGGACTTGCTTCCGGTATCACTATGGGTCTCGCTTCCAGCTTCGGCGGCGTTGTTTCCCCGATGCTCGGAAAAGTTGCTGACAACACAAGTGTTCCGGTTGTTATGTGGATCCTTGTAGGAATCGCAGTTGCATCCTGCGTATTCTCCTTCTTCGTACCGGACGCTCCGCCGGAGGTTGAAGCTTAAAGAATTCTTTTGTAAAACAAAAAGACGCATCTCCCAAACAGGAAATGCGTCTTTTTTATCGACCACTAATAATTAATTAGTCTTCTTTGCCCTCTTCGTAGGACTCGATGATACCTGCGATTCTGTTGAACTCTTCATCGCTCTCGATATCGATCAGCTCAAACTC
>JAZRLX010000064.1:0-3495 GCA_045647085.1 Pilosibacter sp. | reverse complement strand
AATAATAAAAGCAGTATCTGATAGAAAATCCCGTACATATTTCAAATGATAGGTTGAACGACTACGCTTCACGAGTTTTGCGCCCTTACAGAGGTCGCAACGCACTTATCGCGGCTAGCGTAAGGGCGAATAAAACGATGTGAAGCAAAGGTAGTCAACCGTAATTTGAAATAGTACGGGATTTTCTACAGATTGCTCTTTATTATTTTTACTAATCTAAATTACCCAAATGGCAAAAACGTCCACGCCACTGCCAGAAAAATCGCCGGCAGCAGATTCGCAACTTTGACTTTCTTGCCCCAGATCAGATTGACTCCGACACAGAAGATCAGCATGGAACCTGTCAGGGACATATTGGAAAGTGCCTGCTCTGTCATCAGCGGCTCCACAAGTCTCGCTAACAGGGTTATGGAACCCTGGAATAAACCTACCGGAATTGCAGAAAAGATGCAGCCTTTTCCCATGGACGCAGTCATGATCATGATAATGATCAAGTCAAGAACTGCCTTTGCTGCCAGGATGGAATAATCTCCTGTAATTCCGTCTGTGATTGAGCCAACCACTGCCATGGCTCCAATACAAACCGTCAGTGATGCACTGACAAATCCGTCAACGAAAGTAGAATCTCCTTCGCTCTTTGTCTTTTTTTTCAGCCAGACACCAAACTCTTCCATGTGGCGGTCGATGTCCAGCCACTCTCCGATCAAAGCGCCAATCGCAAAGCATGCGATCATCATCATAGAACCGGTTGTCGTAAGACCTTCTTCTGTAACCACCAGCATTTCTTCCATACAGCCGCCGATTCCAAGAAACAGCACACACAATGCTGCTGCACTCATCAAAGTATCCTGGAATCTCTGCTTCATCTGTTTTCCAAACACTAATCCCAACAGGCCACCTAAAATAATGCCGGCCACGTTGATCATCGTACCTAAACCTATCATATAGTTCTTCCTTCATGTATAAAATTTGAGATTGAATGCTCCGAATCATCCGATCACTCATTTTATTATTCTAATACATTCCTACTATAAAATCCAGTTCGAATTCTAAACACTGTGCCTTTACCTACCCACAATTTCAATATTTTGAAAGTAATAGTTCAGAAGTTCTTCGTAACTCTTCCCTTCCTTTGCCATTTCATTGGCTCCGAACTGTGCAAATCCATATCCATGTCCGACACCCTTACAGATGACACGGATTTTTCCTTCCAATCGTTCAAAAGAATAACAAGAGGAAGCAAGTCCCAGTGCATATTGAACTTCTTCTCCGGTATATGTTTTTTGCCCGATCTGTACTTGTTTTACATAACCGGAGCTGTCACGTTCTACAATCTGAATTCCGCTTCCACTTTCCAGTTCCTTTTCGGATACTGTGACAGCCCCCGGAATCTCGTTGATTTTTCGTACAAACTCCCTCACTTCAAATATCGGAAGGCTGCGAAAATTTACTGCTTGCAAATCTCCCGGGTTCTCGACTTGCTTTAAATAAGGAAACACTTCTCCTAGGCTCCTCGTTTTTCCCGCCGAGGCATAGCAGAACAACGGTTCAATGATCGAACCTTCATACAAAATATAAAGTCCTTCCGTCTCACGGATCGCTGTCTGTAACTTCGAAAATCGGGACGGATAATCCTTTTCTCCCCATAATGCTTTCATCTGTTCGAAACTGAGCGCATCCATATCCAGTTCTTCCTCATAAATTTCAGCACGATTTTCCATCAAACCATAAATATAGGTTCGAGCCAGAACTGCCTGTGCCTTCAATGTCTCCGCTTCAAACTCTGCGGGAATTTGTGCGGCCAGTACATGGACAAGATATTCTTCCACATCAATAGGTATATCTTTATTCTCATGCACCACAATCGTTACATTTTCACCACGCTCCCTGTCTCCCTCCAATCGGCCTGTCCATGCCAGAGTCGTCACGTAGGGGATCATGACCATGATAAATAAAATCATTAAAAATTGACGCATAAAAAGACCCGCCTCAAAACTTTTTGTAAAAGTCTATGAAGCGGGTCCGATCTTTAGAACGAATAACTTCGTCTATTTTTTATTATTTGTCTAACTCAACTGTGATCTTCTCAAGTTTCCAGATATCGTCAACGTACTGCTGGATTGTACGGTCAGCAGAGAACAGACCGGAGCTTGCTGTATTGAGCATAGCTGTTCTTGCCCACCACTTCTCGTCGCGGTACTTTTCGTCGATCTTCTTATGAGCATCTGCGTAGGAACGGAAATCCTTCAGGATGAAGTATGTATCCGCACGGTCGCTTGCAAATGTGTTGAGAAGAGAGTTGTAAAGATCACGGAATAACTCCGGATCATGCGGAGCGAAGTAGCCGTTGATCAGCTGCATAAGCACGCGACGGATCTCGTGATCATTGTTGAAGATCTCCATCGGATCGTAGCCGCCGTTCTGCTCCCAGTTCATGATCTCGTCGGAAGAAGCTCCGAAGATGAACATGTTCTCGCTGCCAACTTCCTGAGACATCTCAACGTTAGCACCGTCCATTGTACCGATTGTCAGAGCGCCGTTTAACATGAACTTCATGTTACCTGTACCGGAAGCCTCTTTGGAAGCTGTGGAGATCTGCTCAGATACATCTGCAGCTGCGAAGATCATCTCAGCGTTGGATACACGGTAGTCTTCGATGAATACAACTTTGATCTTGCCGCCGATGGACTTATCATTGTTGATCACGTCTGCAACTGCGTTGATTAATTTGATTGTAAGTTTCGCTCTCTTGTAACCGGCAGCAGCCTTAGCACCGAAGATGAATGTTCTCGGAACCATATCCATGTTCGGGTTGTCTTTTAACTGGTTGTAGAGGTACATTACGTGAAGGATGTTCATGAGCTGACGTTTATACTCATGTAATCTCTTAACCTGAACATCGTAGATGGAACGCGGGTTGATCTCAACACCGTTGTGCTCTTTGATGTACTCAGCAAGACGAAGCTTGTTCTGGTACTTGATGTTCATGAACTCCTGCTGAGCTTTCTCATCATCGATGAATACTTTTAACTTGCTGAGCTGGGAAAGATCTGTGATCCACTCGCTGCCGATCTTGTCTGTTACCCATGCTGCAAGCTGCGGGTTGCCGTGAAGTAAGAAACGTCTCTGTGTGATACCGTTTGTCTTGTTGTTGAATTTCTCCGGCATCATCTCATAGAAATCTCTTAACTCACGTTTCTTTAAGATTTCTGTATGAAGGCCTGCTACACCGTTAACGGAGAAGCTGCCTGCGATCGCAAGGTGAGCCATACGAACCTGACCATCATAAATAACAGCCATTTTTCTGATCTTCTCCTGGTTGTCCGGATATGCCTCTTTGATCTTAGCGATGAAACGACGATCGATCTCTTCTACGATCTGGTAGATACGCGGAAGGAGACGGGAGAACAGCTCGATCGGCCATTTCTCAAGAGCCTCAGCCATGATTGTATGGTTTGTATACGCACATGTCTTTGTTGTAACTTCCCATGCCTC
>JAZRLX010000063.1:0-10843 GCA_045647085.1 Pilosibacter sp. | reverse complement strand
AATGCGAACAGACCCATGAAGATAAATGGCGGGGACGGAAGTTTGTTACATACTTTCTCAATCACGTTAAGAAAAGCATCCATACCCGACTTTTTCTGAGTTGTGTTGCTCATAAAAAGAACCCTCCTATGAAATTTTACTGCGTAATGGTAAAGAAAAAACTATCCCCCGATTTCTTTCCAATACGTGAACCATAAAAAACGCCTATTCTCACTTAGCAAATACTTAGCAATGCAGAAGTGAAAATAAACATTTAATAAGCTGATTATATATTTTTTGTAAAGATTTGTCTAGCATTTTTTATTCGGAAAAGGTGAAATTCTGTTGAAAATACAAAGAAAAAACAATCCGGTTCAGCGATAAACTGAACCGGATCGTCTATAATGACTCATTTGATTAATTTGCTAAATCTTTACACTCTGATAATTAGAGAAGAGCTGCGATTTCTGCCGGAAGATACATACCAACGCCCGGTCCGATCGGAAGGCCGATAGTATTGTAAATTACGTAGAAGATTGTCCAAACAATTAACATGATGATACAGCACGGTACAAGGTTGGAAAGGAGAGTACCGAACTCGATGTTCTTGTCGTATTTCTCCTGGCCGATACCAAGGATCATGATGAGGTAAGCGGACATCGGGGACATAGCGTTTGTACAGGAGTCGCCAAGACGATATGTAAGCTGGATGAACGCCGGCTCATAACCAAGCATAACCATCATCGGAATGAAGATCGGAGCAAGGATTGTCCACTTCGCAGAAGAGGAACCCATGAGGAGGTTGATACATGCTACCATGAAGATGAAGAATACTAACATCGGCATGCCTGTGAAACCTGTCATCTCAAGGAAGTTAGCGCCTGCGATGGAGAGAAGAGTACCCATCTGTGTCCAGTTGAAAAGGTTTACGAACTGGGAAGAGATAAATACTGTAACGATGAACGGAGCCATTGTCTTAACCTGAGTCTGCATGAGTTTGGAAATGTCACGCTCAGATTTGATAACACCAATCTTAATACCGTAAGCAAGACCTGTAACGAAGAACAGGAAGAATAAGATTACGATAATACCGCTTAAGAACGGGGAAGAAAGGATGGAACCATCTTCGTTTGTAAGGATTCTAGTTACAAGACCAAGACCGATAAGTGCTGCATATGCAAGAGCTGCAAGACCGGAAGCCTTTAATGCGGATACTTCTTTATCGGACGGTTTGTCCATGGAAATAACCTCACCAGTTGCACCGGAACCCGGGATATATTTGCCGAGACGCGGCTCAAGGATGAACTGATCACAAACAGCGATAACTGCGGAAAGCATGAATGTGGAAGCGATCATGAAGAACCAGTTACAAACTACTTCTACGTGGTAAACGCCTTCGCCGAAGAAACCATCAAGAACTGTGTTTGTGATACCAGCAAGAAGACCGTCAGTACCAGCGATGATAAGGTTCGCAGAGAAACCACCCTGTGTACCAAGGAAACCACAAAGCATACCAGCGATCGGGTTTCTGTTAACGCCGATGAATGCAAGGCCTGCAAGCGGCGGGATAATAACTGCACAAGAGTCAGAGAAAAGGTTACCACAGATACCGATTAATGCACAACCGAACGGAACGAGTGCGGACGGAACCTTCGCCATAGCTACACGGAGAAGTGTGTTAACCATACCAGTCTGCTCAAGCATACCGATACCGATAGTCATAACAAGTACGAGACCGAACGGTGCATAACCTGTCATGTTAGTTACCATGCCCTTAACGAGCCATACGATACCATCACGAGAGAAGAAGTTGTTTACTGTTACTACAGCGCCTGTTGTCGGGTGAATACCCTCAACGCCCATAACGCTTAATAAGCAGGATAATACTGCTGTCACTGCGAATAAGATAACGAAGATCATAAACGGTGACGGAAGTTTGTTAGCTGCTTTTTCGATAGCATTACAAAAGCTATCAATAAAAGATTTCTTTTTAGTTGTGTTCTCATTTGCCATAAAATAAATCCCCCGATTTTCTTATAGTTTTTAAGAAAGTTTACAGTTACATAGTTTTTGGTTTTGGTTATTTGGACTAGAAACAAACCCCTCCTTAAAGATTTTTTGTGCAAAATAATCTAGCACTATGATACCAAAATAAAGCGAACTTGGCAATAAAAATATTAAAAATATATAAAAAAATATGAAATATATCATAAAAAGCAGTATAGAAAACACAGATAAAAGATAAGGGATTCTCAATAAAATGGATTTACGCGCAAAGAAATTAACAACAACAAAAATATAGTGTATAGGACGTGAGATCAGATGTCTTGAGCTTGCGTTTATACTTGTTTTATGGTAGAATAAATAATGATATTTTATGACCTCGGGGAGGATTGGCTTATAATGAACAAAAAAAGCGAGACAGCTTTAGAGTGGTTTTTCTACGGTGAAGAATTCGAACTCTGGAAGCTGCACACAAAAGAAGATTACATCTTTTTCTTCGGATTCCTGGCACTGGCGATCGCAGTGATGTGGATTGTTGTCCATATCTATAATGTACAGAGAGATCAGGAAAAAGCGAAAGAGAGAGTATTCAAACGTCTTGGCAGACTTGCGAAGAATCCGCATCATTTATTTAAAGAAGTGACATTAAAACTTCCGGAAGGCGAGCAGAAGTTTGAAGCTGTTCTGATGGACAAGAGCGGTATTTATCTGGTGAAAGTATTTGGCTGGGGCTTAAAGGTATTCGGTACTCCGGACGGTGAGACATGGAGATTAGAAGATCGTGAGAAAAAAGCGGAGGTTGAAAACCCGCTGATCGAGCTGAGAAAAGGTGCAGCCGGTATCCAGAAGATCCTGGAAGAGCATGGCATCAAACGTCTGAAAGTTCAGCCGCTTGTGGTATTTGCGGACAACTTCTCCACACCGGAGTTATATCTGGGTTACGGTTCCAACTCTACTACATACCAGGAGCTTAGGGTATGGTACCAGAAGCAGTCCGGTGTAAAAGAAGTACAGTACGATTTCGAACGTGTTTCTTCTATAATTAAGAACGAAGTGATCAAATAACATTTGGTAATTATGTGGCCGCAGGGAAAACCGCGGCTGCGAAATATAAATTAATTACATTTATCATTTAGGAGGGGTTTACAATGATTAATGAAAAGAGACTTCTGGACAATTTCCTTGCATACGTTCAGATTGACAGTGAGACAAGAAATGAAAAAAATATGTGTGACAGAATGGTAGCTGATCTTCAGGCTCTTGGCTTCGAGGTTCAGACTGACAAAGCAGGCGAAGGCTTTGGTTCCAACGGTTACAACGTTCACGCTTATATGCCGGGTGAGCTTGGCGGCGAGCCGACAATCTTCTCCGCACACCTTGACACAGTTAAACCGGGCAACGGTATCAAACCGATCATCACAGACGGCGTTGTTCACACAGACGGTTCCACAATCCTTGCAGGCGACGACAAATGTGGCGTAGCTGCTATTATGGAAGCAGTTCAGACAATCAAAGAGAACAACATTCCGTGCAGAAATACTGAGATCCTCTTCTCCATCGGCGAAGAAGGCGGTATGAACGGTATCAAGAACATGGATTGGTCCATGATCAAAGGTAAAGAAGCAATCGTTCTTGACTCCAGCGGAGACGTAGGTAAAGTTATCACATGTGGCCCGGGCCAGATCAAGATCATCGCTACGATCATTGGTAAGACATCCCACGCTGGTCTTGCTCCGGAGAACGGTATTTCCGCTATCCAGGTTGCTGCAAAGGGTATCGCTAACATGAACCTTCTCAGAATCGACGAAGAGACAACATGTAACATCGGTACATTAAAAGCTGAGTACGCTACAAACATCGTTCCGGATAAGTGTGAATTCATCGCTGAAGTTCGTTCCCGTAACCTTGACAAGTTAAACGCTCAGGCAGCTCACATCAAAGATTGCTTACAGGCAGCTTGTGATGAGATGGGTGCAACACTTGATTGCCAGCTTCTTACAAACTATGTAAGCTTCAACGTTCCGGAAGATGATGACCTCGTTCAGAGAATCAAATCCTCCTGCGACAGACTTGGCTACAACTTCTTCACAGCTAAGGGCGGCGGCGGATCCGACCTCAACGTAATGGCTCTTAAGGGCGTTAAGGGTGTAGTTCTCGGCGTTGGTATGACAAAAGTACATACAACAGAAGAGTCCATCAAGATCGAAGATTTAAACAAGACAGCTCTGCTTTGTCTTGATTTAATGACAAAATAATTAAAAATCTTATCAGACCGCTCCGGATTTTTTCGGGGCGGATTTTTTATATGAAAGAAATAGGTATAGTATTTGCTAAAATACTTGCTAAATGTGACAGGTTTCCAGTAAGAAACGATTGTCGGAATGCTTTTCTTGGTGTATAATTGATTGAAAAATGCAAAGGAGATGGTAACTCTGAAAGAACTTAGCTTGCTTGTATGGCTGACTCAGCTTGGCCTTTCGGTGGCTTTTCCGCTGATTGGTTTTATTTGGGTGTCAATCTGGATCAGACAGACATTGGAGTTGGGAGTCTGGGTTATTTTCGTCGGAATCTTTATTGGAATGTATTGTGCGATCCACGGATTTGTACAGAGTATGAAAATCCTCAGTGAGATGCACAATAAGAATAAGAAGAAAGACGCTCCGTCTGTATTTTTTAATGATCATAACTGATACCGGAGGAGATTTATGGCTGTTCGTAAATTTGTTCTCAAGGAAACCAGGATCATTGCGATCGGAGAGTGTATCGGTGTGGCTGCGATGTGGGGGATTTATGCCCTGCTTGGTCACTTCGATCGGACAGTACTGCTTGGCGGTATCGTGGGAGCTGTTATCTCTGTTTTGAACTTCTTTTTTATGGCCCTGTCGGCGGATATGGCGGCGGACAGAGCGATGAATCAGGATGTGAAGAGCGGACAAAAACTGATGCAGAGCTTTATGATGACTCGAATGATTGCGATCTTCGTTATTTTGATCGCTTTCGCAAAGAGCGGGCTCTGTGATCCTCTCTCGATGGTCATTCCGTTTGTAATGGTTCGCCCTACCATTACGGTAGCTGAATTTTTTAGAAAGGCAGGTGATTAAGAAAGCATGAACATAAGTGTTGATGGTGCATTTGTCTATTTTACAATCCCGATCTTAGGTGGAATTCCGATCACTCAGACAGCGGTGTCTTCGTGGATCGTTACGATTCTCCTGATTACAGCTTGTATCAAGTTGGGCAAGAATCTGCAGAAGCGACCGACAGGTGTTCAGGTGCTTGTCGAGAAAGGCGTCAGCCTGATCTATGATCTGACGATCAGTGCGATGGGCGCACACAATGCTGACTGGGCGCCACTGATGGGAACGATCTTCCTTTGCAGTGCGGGCGGTAGCTTGATCGGTCTGACAGGATTTTTACGTTCTGCAACTGCGGATCTGAGCTGTACACTTGTATGGGCATTGATGGTATCTGTAATCATCTGGTACAACAACATTAAGAACAATGGCGTGGTTGGCTGGCTGAAAGGTTTTGCGGAACCGATCGCAGTTATGACACCGATGAACGTGATCAGTGAGATCGCTCAGCCGATTTCCATGGCGTTCCGTCATTTTGGTAATATCGCGGGCGGCGGTGTTATCAACTCTATTATTTATACTGCTTTCAGTATGTTGTCTTCACTGGTTCTTGGGCTGATCGCATCCCAGGGCTGGCTGGTAGGAGCAATTCTGATGGCGGTAGGCGCAGCACTCTGGATCGTGAAAAAGGACAAGTTAGTGTTCAAGATCTTTGGAGCTGTCAGCTTTGTGCTTGGTCTGTTCGGTATTCTTCAGGCAATGGGAATTTTATCCGGTATTCCGATTCTTTCCTTCGGTATTCCGGCGGTACTTTCCTGTTACTTTGATATTTTCTCCGGATTTGTACAGGCACTGGTATTTACTTTATTATCCATGGTATACATCTCCGGTTCTCTTCCGGGACCGAGCGATGAAGTGGATGCGTAGGATTTGTTAAGTTTTAAAATCTTTATAATTATTTTCTTAGGAGGAAACATTTATGGAATTAGCAGCAGCTATTGCAATCGCAGGTAAAGCAATTGGTGCAGGTTTATGTATGGGTATCGGTGCTATCGGACCTGGTGTTGGTGAGGGTACTGCAGTAGGTCACGCACTCGATGGTATGGCACGTCAGCCGGAAGTAGCAGATAATCTTCGTATCAACATGATCCTTGGTTGTGCGATCGCGGAGACAACAGGTATCTACTCCCTGTTAATCGCATTCCTGATTCTGTTCGTTCTGTAATCAGCGCTTTTTTCCGTATCCCACAGAGAGGAGTGAAACAAAGTGTTTGAGAGTTTTATTGGGATTAATTTCTGGACTGCGTTCTTCGTATTGATGAACACACTGGCGATTTTTTTCGTTGCGAAGAAGTTCTTATTTGTGCCGGTGAAAAATATGATCGACAGCCGCCAGAAAGAGATCGATGCCATGTATGATGCAGCCGGTGCAGCAAAAGAAAGCGCACAGGCACTCGAGAACGAGTATAAAGAGAAACTGGCTCAGGCTCAGCAGACAAGCGACCGTATGGTGAAGGAAGCTGTAGCGAGAGGTCAGAACCGTCAGGATGAGATTATCAGCCAGGCGAACGCTGAGGCGAGAGCGATCCTTGATAAGGCAGCAGCTGATATCGCTCAGGAAAAGAAGAAAGCACTTAACGATGCTAAGAACGAGATTTCTGAAATGGCTATGGCGATTGCAGAGAAGGTTGTTGGCCGTGAGTTAAATGACGTGGACCAGGCGAAGCTGGTAGATGAATTCATTAATGAATTGGGGGACTAATCAATGACCCAAGTCGGAAATGTTTATGGACAGGCACTGTATTCCCTTGCAAAAGATGAGGGATTGGCCAGTGTGGTCTTAGAAGAATTAAACGTTCTGAAGGAAAGTTTTTCCGAGGAACCGGAGTTCCTGCGTCTGCTTGCAGCAGCGAGTCTGACAAAAGACGAGCGTTGTAAGATCGTGGACGACAGTCTCCGTGGAAAAGTGCAGCCGTATGTATTGAATTTCTTGAAGATTCTTACAGAGAAGGGCTATGCACGTCAGTTTTTTGATTGCTGTGAGATGTATGAGTCCCAGTACAATGAGGACCATGGCATTCTTCCGGTTAAGGCAGTGACAGCGATCCCGCTCTCCAAGGAGCAGACAGAAAAGCTGACAAAGAAATTATCCGGTATTACGGGTAAGACAGTCATGATTGTAAATCAGGTAGATGCTGATTGTATTGGCGGTGTGCGTCTGGACTTTGACGGAAAACGCCTGGACGATACGGTAGCACACCGGCTGGAAGCCATTGGCGGCCTGCTGAAAAATACCGTACTATAAGCTAGAAAGCAGGGACAGTAAATGGAATTAAGATCTGAAGAAATTACGAAAATTATACGCAGTCAGATCAAGAACTACGAAAATAAGATCGAGACAAGTGAGACTGGTATCGTTATCCTTGTGGGTGACGGTATCGCAAGAGTTTCCGGTCTTGATAAGTGCGTAGCCGGCGAGCTTGTGGAATTCCCGAACGGCTCCTACGGTCTTGCACAGAACCTGGAAGAGAATACAGTTTCTATCGTAGTTTTAGGTACTGACAATGGTATCAAAGAAGGCGATACAGTAAAACGTACCGGTCGCGTTGTATCCGTACCGGTAGGCGAGAAACTGATCGGCCGTGTAGTAGATGCTCTTGGTGAGCCGATCGATGGCAAGGGCGTGATCGAATCCGAAGGATTCCGTCCGATCGAGATGCCGGCTCCGGGTATCATTGACAGAGAACCGGTAAACGTACCGTTACAGACAGGTATTAAGGCCATCGACTCTATGATTCCGATCGGCCGTGGTCAGCGTGAGCTTATCATCGGTGACCGTCAGACCGGTAAAACAACGATCGCAACAGACACAATTATCAACCAGAAGGGCAAAGACGTAATCTGTATTTACGTTGCCATCGGTCAGAAACGTTCTACTGTTGCGGGTATCGTAGAAAACCTTACAAACGCAGGCGCTATGGATTACACAATCGTTGTATCTGCGACTGCTTCTGAACTTGCTCCGATGCAGTACATCGCTCCGTACACAGGCTGTACAATGGGTGAGCACTTCATGCACCAGGGTAAAGACGTTCTGGTTATTTACGATGATTTAAGTAAACATGCGGTTGCATATCGTGCAATCTCCCTTTTGATCCGCCGTCCGCCGGGACGTGAGGCTTATCCGGGTGATGTATTCTATCTTCACTCCAGACTCTTAGAGCGTGCAGCGCAGCTGTCCGCAGAAAAGGGTGGCGGAAGCCTTACAGCTCTCCCGATCATCGAGACACAGGCCGGTGACGTATCTGCATACATCCCGACCAACGTTATCTCCATTACAGACGGTCAGATCTTCCTTGAGTCTGAGCTCTTCAACTCCGGTATCATGCCGGCGGTTAACCCGGGTATCTCCGTATCCCGAGTTGGTGGTGCAGCGCAGATCAAGGCGATGAAGAAAGTATCCGGTTCCTTAAAACTTCTGTATTCCCAGTACAGAGAGCTTCAGAGCTTCGCGCAGTTCGGTTCCGACCTTGACGCGGATACAAAGGCTCGTCTTGCTCTTGGTGAGAGAATCGTTGCGGTTCTCAAACAGAAGAACAATGCACCGGTAGAGGTAGCTCATCAGGTTTGCATTTTCTATGCAGTAACCAATGGCTATCTGAACAAACTTAGTGTTGATCAGATTCCGGAGTTCGAGATCCGTCTTCGTGAGTACATGGATGTGAACGGTGCAGAGGCACTGGCTGAGATCCGTACAACAGGTAAGATGGAGAAGGCTTCTGAGGAGATCTTAAAGAACGCACTGAATGAAGTACTGAAAGAATTCGTGACAGAGTAAGGGAGGAGGAGCAGTATGGCTGGTGTTTCCACTAAGGAAATCAAAAACCGAATCCGGAGCATGGAAAGCACAAGGCAGATTACCAAGGCGATGCAGATGGTAGCGGCTTCCAAGCTGCGCCGTGCCCAGGCCCAGGTAACTTCCTCTCGTCCTTATTTTGAAATCTTATATGCAGCGATCCATGAGATCGCAGAGTCCAACAGTGACCTTTCTTCCCCGTATCTGGTAGACAGAGGCAGTAAGAAAGCTGCACATATCGTGATCTCCGGTGATCGTGGTCTTGCGGGCGGCTATAACAGTAATGTACTGAAACTGGCTGTTTCCAAGATGGCGGATCAGGAGTCCAGCGTTCTTCCGATCGGTAAGAAGACTGTGGATTATTTTAGATCCAAAGAAGTTCCGATGCTGACTGCAGGTTATGCAGACGCAGAGGAGATGTCACTGGGTGACTGCTTTACGGTAGCAAAGGACCTGTGTAAACGTTATATGGATGGTGAATTTGATCGTGTTTACGTGACATACACACGTTTCGTATCCGTTTTATCACAGAATCCGGAATGCTTACAGCTTTTACCGCTTGTACGTCGTGATGATATCCCGGAGGATACCAAGAAATCCGATATTATGTATGAGCCGAGCTGTGAGGAAGTATTTGAAACAATTATCCCGGAATATCTGGGAGGTGTTCTGTATGGTGCGCTCTGTGAGAGCCGTGCATCAGAACAGGCAGCAAGACAGTCTGCAATGGACTCCGCAACTCAGAATGCTGATGATATGATCGCTGATCTGAGCCTGAAGTTCAACCGCGCACGTCAGGCTGCGATCACTCAGGAAATTACAGAGATTGTTGCAGGTCAGTAATTTCTGACCGGACAATTCAGTTTAAGGAGAGTTAACCCCAATGGCGAATAATATGGGAACAGTTATTCAGGTCGTAGGACCTGTTTTAGACATTCGTTTCTCCGATGGATGTTTGCCGGACCTTCTGACAGCGATTGAAGTGCCGAATGGTGATCAGGTCGTTATCGCAGAGGTTGCACAGCACATCGGTGACAACGTGGTTCGCTGTATCGCGATGAGTTCTACTGATGGTTTAAGCCGTGGTATTCCGGCGATCGACACAGGTAGAGCGATCAGCGTTCCGGTAGGCGAAGAGTGCCTTGGTCGTGTATTTAACCTTCTTGGCCAGACAATCGATGGCAAAGAACAGGTAAATGCTGAGACAGAGAGATGGCCGATCCATCGTCCGGCACCGTCCTACGAAGAGCAGGAATCTGCTACAGAAATCCTTGAAACCGGTATTAAAGTCGTTGACCTTATCTGCCCGTATGCAAAGGGTGGTAAGATCGGTCTGTTCGGCGGTGCCGGCGTAGGTAAGACAGTATTGATCATGGAGCTTATCAATAACGTAGCGAAAGCACACGGTGGTATTTCCGTATTTACAGGTGTAGGTGAGCGTACTCGTGAGGGTAACGACCTTTACCGTGAGATGCAGGAATCCGGCGTTATCAACAAGACAGCCATGGTTTACGGTCAGATGAACGAGCCGCCGGGAGCACGTATGAGAGTTGGTCTTTCCGGACTGACAATGGCTGAGTATTTCCGTGATGTAAAACATCAGGACGTACTTCTGTTCATCGATAATATTTTCCGTTTCACTCAGGCCGGTTCTGAGGTATCCGCGCTGCTCGGCCGTATGCCGTCTGCGGTAGGTTACCAGCCGACACTGGCAACAGAAATGGGTGCACTTCAGGAGCGTATCAAGTCGGAGGCCAAGCGGTCTTAGGAAGACAATTAGGGGCTACAACTCCTTGGCTCACAGAACGACATGGCTACGATCCGACTTCAGGCCGGTTCTGAGGTATCCGCGCTGCTCGGCCGTATGCCGTCTGCGGTAGGTTACCAGCCGACACTGGCAACAGAAATGGGTGCACTTCAGGAGCGTATC
>JAZRLX010000062.1:0-4414 GCA_045647085.1 Pilosibacter sp. | reverse complement strand
ACCCATGATTCCCTTCAGGATTCCGTTATAGCCGGAGGAGAAGTTAAACTGATCGCGGATGTAATAGTTGAATGTCTGATCGAAACAAGTATAACCCAGGTTCTGTAACAGACAGGAAATAAACAATACTGTAAATAACGGCGTTAAAAATGCTTTTGCAAGGACAAAACTCTTTAACGGGTTGAACTCTGCTACCAGATTGCTCTTGCCCTTCAGTTCGCTTACCGGGAGTTTGGCATCGTCTTTACAACCGAAACGGAAGATCAGTGCTGCTGCAAATAACATGATAACCTGCACAATGATCGCAAGGTGTGTAAATACTTCACCAAGCATACCGCCAAGGAAATAACCAAACGCACTGCACACCATCTGAATGGTTGCTGTGATCGCAAGCTGCTGGCCACGGCTCACTGTGTCCGGAGCTGTGTTTACCACATATGTCATCATACATACGAAGCAACCGCCGCATACGATGCCGGTCAGTGCACGAGCTACAATGAAGCCCATCTCTGTAGTGGCAAGACCAAAGAGTGCCTGTCCAAGTCCATAACCGATACATGTGATCAGCAATACTGTTCTACTGGAAATATAGGTGCTGATCCAACCCCAGAATGGTGAAAACAGGAAGTTTGTAACCAACTGGGACGCCAGTGCAACACCGAACATATAACTTCCGAGTCCGAGTGTTGTGAAAATCGTCGGAGTTACCGGATGGGCGGTGTTGGCAGCAATGTTTAAAACAATGCAGCCCAGATAAAACATCATCAAATTGATGTCCATGCCCTTTTTTTCATTTGTAATGGATTTCATACTACTATCCCTCTTTTCAATATTAAAAGCTTGTGAGAATACTATCCCACAAGCTTTTTAGCGGAGACGAAGGGATTCGAACCCCCGTGCCCTTGCGGGCAAACGCATTTCGAGTGCGCCGCGTTATGACCACTTCGCTACGTCTCCGGATCGGGCACTCGGATATCGAGCGCCACTCTATATATTATACATGTTTTTTTTCTTTTGTGTAGTAGGAATTTGAAAAATTTACCCTTCACTATCGACCACAAAATAGTGATCGACCGCATCGGAAATTCCCGCTACGATTTTCCTCTGGTACTCTTCTGTCTGAAGCCAACGATCTTCATCCGGATTCGTCAAGAAGCCCATTTCTACGACAGAAACAGGAATCTCACACCAGTTGATGGCACTGGAATTGTCCACTTTCTGGACTCCGCGGTTTTTGGTTCCGGTGTTGGCACAGATGTTGTTGATGATCTGCTTGGACAAGCGATAGCTGTCACTGCTCAATTCGGAATTGTATGGATTGTGCTCTGTCATACACATAGCGAGAGCACCATAAATACTGGAGTTGTCCATGGAATTGGCAGATAAGCGGATAAAAATCTCTGCATCACTATTGTTGGCGATCTTGGAGCGCTCAGCCTGACTCAGGTTCACATCATGGCTTTCCCGGATCATGACTACCTTATAACCGCGGGCTTTCAGTTCATCCTGAAGCTGCTTTGCCACTGTCAATGTCAGCTCATATTCTTTCACACCGGTCGCTGCACCGACAGCTCCTTCCGGCATTTTTGCCTTCTTTGTCTGGGACGCCGGACCGATCGGTTCTTTCTCTGCATTGGCTTTTGCCTGACAGCCGGCATCGATCGCTACGATATGACCATTAAAAGGAATCGCTGCAACAATTTCTTCCGCTTCGATCTCTGAAGCCATCGCAGACACGGAAGTCTCTTCGGCTGCTGCAAGCTCTGCAGCTGTTTCAGGGATCGGAGTTTCTGTAACTTCAACCATGTCCGCCGACACATAAGCAACACCACCATCGTACTCCACTCGACACCACTGATCATTGTATGCAGTTCGGTGAAGGATCTCTCCTTGCGGAAGCTGAATATAGATACGGGCATCTGTACGATCTTCCGCTCTGACATTCAGCATATCTGCCGTTACGATGATATAATCATCCGCGTCCTGATATTCCAGATTCATTTCCTCCGATTCGGATGGAGCTGTTTCCGTTTCTTCGCTCACGGACTCTTCATTTGCCTCGGACTCTCCCAGTCGGATCGTCGGTATTTCCTCGACCACAGACTCCTCTGTCGGATCCTTTGCATATACGGTCGCTTCTGCACTGCTTCCCGGCACCGAAAGATCAACTGCCTCATATTTTGATGCTCCACAACCGCTGAGCATCATAAATGCTGCACCGGTTAAAATAAGAAGCCGGAGGGGCTTCCTATTCACCTGTTTTCTTAATGGAAATAAGCTCACAGGATCGTACCCCCTCCGAACACATAATCATTTTCATAAAATACAACTGCCTGACCCGGAGTGATCGCTCTCTGCGGAGTTTCAAACTTACATTCCACAGTTCCGTCCGGAAGTTCACGGATCACACACGGTGCACCCTTGTGGCTGTAACGGATCTTTGCCATCACAGTCTTTTCTTCTCCGTGAAGTCCATCTACTGCCATCCAGTTTACGTTTCCGCAGACCAGTCTGTCAGAGAATACATCTTCGTTGTCTCCGATCACCACTTCTCCAGTCTCCGGTCGGATCTCAGTAACAAATACCGGACGTCCCATAGCCAGATTCAGACCTTTTCTCTGCCCAACCGTATAATGAGTAATGCCTTTGTGGCGGCCAAGAATGTTTCCATCCTTATCCACAAAATTACCCGGTCCCGGAACATGTTCCACAGAACGCTCGATAAAACTTGCATAATCGTTATCCGGAATAAAACAGATCTCCATACTGTCTTTTTTCTTCGCCACTTCAAGGCCATGGTCTTCCGCGATCTGACGGATCTCATCCTTTGTATAAGCACCTACAGGCATCAATGTGCGGCTTAACTGTTCCTGGGTCAGATTGTACAGCGCATATGTCTGATCCTTCGCCGCTGTCACGGAATTCTGGATCGTATATCTTCCGTTCGGAAGCTGCATCACACGTGCATAGTGACCGGTTGCGATAAAATCTGCTCCAATCTCCATGCTGCGCTCTAAAAGCGCTTCCCATTTCACATAACGGTTGCACGCGATACATGGATTCGGTGTATGACCGTGAAGATATTCGTCCACAAAATAATCCATAACGGATTCTTTGAACTCTTTTCTGAAGTTCATCACATAGTAGGGAATCCCCAATGACCAGGCTACCCGTCTCGCATCGTCTACAGCACTAAGACCACAGCAACCACCGTTTTCCTCGACCTGCTCCGGATCTTCTTCCTGCCAGATCTGCATGGTAACACCGATGACATCGTATCCCTGTTCTTTTAAAAGGCAGGCGGCGACCGAAGAATCGACGCCGCCGGACATGCCCACTACTACCTTTTTTGCCATAGAATTAATATTCCTCGTCCTCTTCGTGCTCACTGATATCAGACTTCGGTTTCTCTAATCCTTCGATCTGGATACCTTTCTTCTCTGCATAATCCCAGAGTGCAGAATGAATCGCTTCTTCTGCTAAAAGGGAACAATGTACTTTTACCGGCGGAAGTCCGTCAAGTGCCTCCATAACAGCCTTGTTTGTAACCTTCATCGCCTCTTCGATCGTCTTTCCGATCACTAACTCTGTTGCCATGCTGCTTGTTGCAACTGCAGCGCCGCAGCCGAATGTTTTGAATTTGCAATCTTTGATCACGCGTGTCTCATCATCGATATCCAGATAAATTCTCATAATATCGCCACATTTTGCATTTCCTACTGTACCAACACCACTGGCACCTTCAATCTCACCAACGTTTCTCGGATTCTGGAAATGATCCATAACTTTCTCGGAATACATACTTTATTCTCCTTCTATCTTAAGCTTAAATGTCTTTTTTCTCTCTGCTCTTTACAAAATCCTCATAAAGCGGGGACATGGAGCGGAGTCTCTCTACGATACCCTTCAGATTGTCGATCGTATAATCGATCTCCTCTTTTGTTGTCTCATCACTTAATGTGAGACGAAGGGAACCATGCGCGATCTCGTGCGGAAGTCCGATCGCCAGCAATACATGGGACGGATCCAGAGAACCTGACGTACATGCAGAACCGGAGGAACCACAAATTCCGGCCATGTCTAACATGATCAATAAAGATTCACCCTCAATGAACTGGAATGCAAAGTTCGCATTGTTGGACAGTCTCTGTGTACGGTGACCGTTGAGTCTTGTATACGGGATCTCACTCAGTACACGCTCGATCATATAATCACGAAGTTTTGTCTCTTTTTTCTTTGTCTCATCCATGGAAGCCATTGCAAGCTCCACGCACTTTCCGAGACCAACGATACCCGGAACGTTTTCTGTACCTGCACGGCGCTTTCTCTCCTGTGCACCTCCGTGGATAAAGGAGCGCAGTTTCAGTCCCTTTCTGATATAAAGGAAACCAACACAAGTCGGAGGCCAAGCGGT
>JAZRLX010000061.1:0-3653 GCA_045647085.1 Pilosibacter sp. | reverse complement strand
ATCAACGCTGCTGAATTACTTTCTGTACAGGATGCACACGGTTCCATCACAGTAGGTAAAAAAGCAAACTTCGCGATCTTCGAAAAGAACCCGTTAGAAGATATCAACGCTATGATGGATTGTGCGATGACAGTTCTGAACGGTGAAGTTGTGTTTGAAAAATAATTGATACACGTTAGGAAAGGAAGACGATTATGCTCAAAAGACCTTTGATTATTGATTGTGACCCGGGTATTGATGATGCTGAATGCCTCATGATGATCCAGGGAAGTGGACAGTTTGATATTCGTGGTATTACAGCCGTTCATGGAAATGTACCGCTTACACACACTGCAAACAATGCTCTCTTTTTAAGCAAATTATTTGAGATGAATTGTCCGGTTTATCGTGGTGCTGAAAATGCTCTGATCCAGAGACTGACACGTGCTGAGTATGTACACGGAAGCAATGGTCTGATCGGATTTGATGCAACTCTTCCGGAAGATGCTGCTTTTGCAGAAGGACATGCATGGGATTTCATCTGGGAAGAAGCTGTCCGCCAGAATGGCGAGCTGGAGATCATCGCGATCGGTCCGCTCACAAACCTTGCCATTGCGGTCATGAAACATCCGGAACTTCCGAAGTTAGTCAAGAACCTGGTTATCATGGGCGGCGCTACCGGAAATGGTAACTTCGGCGTTTATTCCGAATACAATATTGCGCAGGATCCGCATGCCTGCGAGATCGTCCTTCAGGCCGGTTTCCCGAGATTTACTATGGTGGACCTGAACGCTTGTCGTCTTGCGTACCTTACAAAGGAAGAGGCAGATACTCTCCGCGACCTTCCGGAAACAAACAATTTCTCTGCACTGATCAAGGCAATCTTAGAATTTAAAGATGAAAACAAGAAAGTCCTGAGAGAAAAAGGACTTGGCACGATCGCTGATGAGAATCACCATACTTGTGATCCGGTTGCTGCTGCAGTTCTCATTGATGATTCCGTAGGTCACTTTGTAGATAAGTATGTCTTCTGTGACTGTGTCGGTGAGATGACAGCCGGTCAGACCGTTATCGACTGGCTTGGCTTTGCTCCGTTTAAAAATGTGAGAGTTCCGGTTGCGATGGATCGTGAGAAATTTGCTGAGATCTATTTTAACTGTGTAAAATCCTATAACAAGGAGGGTTGCTGATATGCTGAATAAAAGACCGATCATCATGGACGTTGATACTGGTGTTGATGATACCTTAGCGTTCCTGCTGGCAGCAGCAGCGGACTCCCTTGACCTGAAAGCGATCACAACAGTTTTCGGAAACTGTTCCGTCGCTGATACCACTCAGAATACTTTAAAGATCTGTGAACTTCTGAACCTCGATGTTCCGGTTGCAGCCGGTTCCTACCGCCCGCTGATCGATCCGCCGATCGATTACTCCGTAGCTCCGATGGTTGATATCCACGGACGCGACGGTCTCGGCAATGTGGGCAATAAACTTTCGGAGCCGAAAAAACAGGCAGAGGCAATGACAGCTGTTGACCTAATGGCAAAAGTAATCAAAGAAAGCGACGAAAAAGTGACTCTTGTTGCGACAGCTCCGCTTACTAACATTGCTACGTTCCTCGTGTCTTATCCGGATCTTCACGACAAAATTGAATGCATCGCGCTTATGGGCGGCGCTGCGTTCGGCGGAAACTTAGGTTTCAGTGTAGAAGCCAACGTAGGCCACGACCCGGATGCTGCAAAGATCGTATTTATGAGTGATATCCCGAAATACATGTTCAGCCTTGATGCAACCATGGCTTGCTTTATCAATGATGAAGAGCGCCAGGCTCTGGCTGACAACGGCGGTGAAACAGGCGAGTTCCTAAAAGCCTGCCTCCAGCAGTACTCCGATATATACAAAGCTCTCGGCGGACTTCCGGGCGCTGTTCTCCACGACTCCCTTCCGGTTGCATGGCTGATCGATCCGTCTGTTGTGGAATTCGCACACTGTCACGTGGATATTGAGCTGAAAGGCACAAAGACACGCGGCTGTACCGTTACAGACCTGAACGGCTATACAAAGAAACCGGCAAACACTTATGTTTCTATGAAAGCTGACCGTGAAAAACTGATCCAGATGCATATCGATGCAGTGAAGAAATTTAAATAAGATTTTGATTGTACCTGAGAAGCTGTTTATGGCCTCTCAGGTACTTTTTGTTCTTCCAGCCATCGCATAGCGCAATGAGCCAAATAAGCGGCTCCGATCGGAAGGACGCCTTCATTAAACTGTACCTTCGGATTATGCGCCAACACCTTTCCTCGCTCATCCTGAAACCCTGCAGACAAATACATAAAGACACTTGGTACTTTTGATGCCATTACTGCAAAGTCTTCGGAAGCTGCTGCTGAAATATTCGGATACGGTACAGCGCCCGGTATCTTCAACTCTTGCATATACTTCACGATCTCTCTGACCATTTCTGAATTGCAGATCAATGGCGGCACATCTGTCAAAACCTCCACTTCCGCAGAACCGCCAAACTGTTCCGCTGTATCCTCTGCGATCTTTTTCATACACTGAAATAAAAATCTCGGAATTTCCGCTTTTTCAGATCTCAGTGATCCTGTCAAGCATGCCGAATCCGGAATGATATTCGGGGCTGATCCGGCAATAAACTGCCCGATTGTCAAAATACACTTGTATTCCGGACTGCTGTTCTTCGTGATCAGCTCCTGCAATCCCAGATGAATTCTCGCCCCAATATTGATCGGATCCACAGCCTCGCCGGGATAGGCACCATGACTTCCCTTTCCTTTGATATGAATCCGAAACATATTCGACGAATACATCATGGTTCCATTATCATTGTACATAAAGATTCCTAACGGCATCTGGCCGGCTCCCACATGATATGCCAGTGCAGCATCTACCTTCGGATCCTCTAAAATCCCATGATCGATCATATGGCGACAGCCTTTTAAGGTTTCCTCCGCCGGCTGGAACATCAGCTTGATTGTTCCCTTCAGATCACGTTCCCGCTCTTTCAACATCTTCGCTGCAGTCAACAGCATCGCCGCATGGCAGTCATGACCACAAGTATGGGCAGCAGTTCCCTCTGTATTGGCAAAGTCGAGCCCTGACTCCTCGCGCATCGGAAGCGCATCCATATCCGCTCGCAAAAGAAGGACCTTATTGCCAGGCATTTTCTCCTGCATACCGATCAATGCTGTTACACCTTCTCCACATTCCATCGGTTCAATGCCATACTCGGCTAACTTCTCCATCACATACGCCTTAGTCATCGGTAAATGCAGACCGACCTCCGCATGTTCATGGAGATATCTTCGATTCCCTACCAACTCCGGCTCCAGTTCCAACGCTCTATTATAAAAATCCATATCAGCCTCCTGCAAAAAGAAAAATCCCGAGCCATAAAAGACTCAGGATTAGTTTTCCCGGAATACTTGGAATATACACCTATCTCAGAATATAAAAAAGCCCCCAAACACTGAATGTTCAATGCTTAAGGGCTTTGATTCTCAATTCGTATCTATGCGAATCGAATTATTCGCATGTGTACGGCATAAGAGCAACGTGACGTGCTCTCTTGATAGCTACTGTTAAAGCTCTCTGGTGCTTAGCGCAGTTGCCTGTGATTCTTCTCGGAAGGATTTTACCTCTCTCGGATACGT
>JAZRLX010000060.1:0-3773 GCA_045647085.1 Pilosibacter sp. | reverse complement strand
GATCTTATCCAGTTCTTTCATGGCACGGAGCTGCTTGATCTCTGTATCGCAGTCCATACCGTAACCGCTCTTGCCTTCAACAGTTGTAACACCGAATTCCAGCATACGGTTCATGCGCTCTTTACCAACTTCCACCAGCTCTTCTAAAGTAGCTTCTTTTGTCGGGATTACAGTCGCATTGATTCCGCCGCCGCGCTCCATGATGGACATATATGTGTCACCTTTCAGGCGCCAGGAGAATTCGTTTGCGCGGTAGCCGCCGAAGATGAAATGGGTATGGGAATCAACGAAGCCCGGAAGAACAGTCTTACCGGAAGCGTCGATTACCTCATATTCATCCATGTTGATCATCTTGTCCAGTTCTTCAGTTGTACCAACTGCAAAAATCTTATCATCGTGGATCAGAACACCGCCGTCGTAAATGAGGCCGATGTCTGCCATATCTTTTCCTTTTTTCGGAGCCGGACCTTTACAGGTAACAAGCTCAGAAGCATGTCGGATATATCTTTTTGTCATGATGTTCTCCTATAAAATATGCCTTCCGCCGCCGAACAAAAGATCCAGCAAGGCGGAAGGCACGAATTTCAATGATTACTTGTTTGTTGCCTCAGCAAATACCTTCTCAATGAGAGCGTCATCTGCGATATACGGCATTGTGATCGCATCGGAACCTGCGAATTTCTTATTGTATTCTGCAACTGTCTCGATGGAGTGCGGGTTTCTTGCCCAGTTTCTTCTGGAAACGCCAACCATTGTATCCCAGAGGATGGACTCGTGGATAATCTGGTCTGTCAGTTCGGAACCGTCAAGTACGAGGCCGAAACCACCGTTGATCGCTTTACCGATACCTGTACCGCCGCCGTTGTGGAGAGCGATTAAGGACATACCGCGAGCAGCGTTACCTGCGAAACAGTGAGTAGCCATATCAGCTGTGAAGTTGGAACCATCGTAGATGTTGGATGTCTCACGGTACGGGGAGTCTGTTCCGCCTGTATCGTGGTGGTCACGGCCGAGCATAACCGGGCCGATCTCTCCGTTACGAACCATCTCGTTGAACTTGAGAGCGATATCATGACGGCCAAGAGCATCCTGGTAAAGGATACGGCACTGTGTACCAACTACGAGCTGGTTCTTCTCAGCGTCACGGATCCATACCCAGTTGTCACGATCCTGGAAACGACGGTTCGGATCAATGATCTCCATAGCTGCACGGTCAGTCTTGATCAGATCTTCGTGGTCGCCGGATAAGCAGCACCAACGGAACGGGCCATAACCGTAGTCGAATAACTCCGGTCCAAGGATATCTTCAACGTAGGATGGGAAGATAAAGCCTTCGGATGTGTCAACGCCGTTCTTAGCAATTTCTTTGTTGCCTGCATCGTATACGGCTTTCATAAATGCGTTACCGTAATCGAAGAAGTAGGAGCCGCGGTCAACGAGAGTCTTGATCAGGTGGAAATGCTTTGTAAGAGTAGCATCTACCAGCTTCGCGAAGTTCTCTTTGTCATTTAATAACATCTCTGTTCTCTGAGCGAATGTGAGACCCTGCGGGCAGTAACCTCCGTCATATGGAACGTGACAGGAAGTCTGGTCAGAGAGGAGACCGATTTCAATGTTGTTGTTTACCGCATACTCAAGAAGATCTACGATGTTGCCATGGAAAGCGATAGACATAGCTTCTTTCTTTTCCATATATTCGTGAGCCATTGCAAATGCTTCTTCCGGAGTTTCTGCGATCTTGCTTACCCAGCCCTGGCTGTGTCTTGTCTCGATACGGGAGTAGTCAACCTCAGCAACGATACCAACACCGCCTGCGATCTCGATCGCTTTCGGCTGAGCACCGCTCATACCGCCGAGACCGGAAGTAACGAATAATTTACCTGCGAGGTCACCGTCTGCCGGAACGCCGAGGAACTTACGGCCTGCGTTGAGGATTGTATTGAATGTACCGTGAACGATACCCTGCGGTCCGATGTACATCCAGCCGCCGGCTGTCATCTGGCCGTAGGAGGAGCATCCCATAGCTGTTGCTTTTGCCCAAGCCTGCGGGTTGTCGCCTTCACCTACCATAAGACCGTTTGTGATAATAACACGCGGAGCCTGTTTATGGGAATGGAAGAGACCGAGCGGGTGACCGGACATAACAACAAGTGTCTGCTCATCTGTGAGAACCTCAAGATATTTCTTTAAGAGCTGGTACTGCATCCAGTTCTGGCATACCTGGCCTGTCTCACCGTAAGTAACTAACTCATACGGATAGAGTGCGATGTCATGGTTTAAGTTATTGTCGATCATAACCTGCATTGCTTTACCCTGTACACAGTTTCCTTTGTACTCGTGGATCGGTTTGCCGTAAATACGATCCTTCGGCATGAAACGGTAGCCGTAGATACGGCCGCGTGTTAAGAGCTCTTCCATAAACTCCGGAGCAAGAGCCTCATGCAGTTCTTCCGGAACATAGCGGAGGGCGTTCTTTACAGCAAGCTTTTTCTCATGGTCAGAAAGAGTAAGCTCACGCATCGGTGCGCGGCGGATACCTTCTTTAAATACCGGATATTCCGGGAGAATCGGATCAAGCTTGATAGTCATTGCACTTCCAATTTCTTTGTTGGTCATAATAACATACATCCTTTCCTGTATTTGTGATACCTGGGGCTGTCCCCAATTGTGGTCATACCTATTTTGCTAACCTTATCATACCAGAAAATCAATAAAATTCCTATACAATTGTCGAAAAATTTTTATAAATTTTATGGAAAAGTCGTTGAATAAGGTAATATATTACCATGGTAAAGTGAAAACGTATGAAAACTACGAAAAAACCATTAAAAATTCTGTAAATTTTATAGACGGATTTTGGGTTTTCGGCTATAATAAAACTGTAATAGGCTTTAAAGTATGAAACTAGAGTCATTCTTGACGACAGAGTATAAAGATGACAAAGCGTTTATAGAAGGAATAGGCAGGGATTCCGAGGATAAAGGAGAGATTTGGAATGAACAGAGTAGTGATTACTGGTCGTGATCTTACAGTTGAGCAGATCATCGCAGTATGCCGCGGTTATGCGGAAGTAGTACTTTCTGAGGAAAGCAGAGAGAAGATCCTCGCTTCCAGACAGGTAGTAGACGAGCTGGTTGAGGAAAAGAAAGTTGTTTATGGTATTACAACAGGTTTTGGTAAATTCAGTGATGTAGTTATTTCTCAGGATGAGTGTAAATTACTTCAGAAGAACCTGATCATCACTCATGCAGTAGGTGCAGGCAACCCGTTTACAGAGGACATCGCAAGAGGTATCATTCTTCTTCGTGTCAATAACCTTTCCAACGGTTTCTCCGGTATCCGTCTTGAGACAATTGAGACTATGATCGCGATGTTAAATAAGCGCGTGACTCCGTACATTCCGGAAAAAGGTTCCCTCGGTGCATCCGGAGACCTGGCTCCGTTATCCCATATGGTACTTCCGATGATCGGTCTCGGTATGGCTTGGTACGAAGGTGAGTTACTTCCGGGTGCGGCAGCTATGAACCGTGCAGGTATTCCGGTAATCGAGCTTTCCGCAAAAGAGGGTCTCGCATTAAACAATGGTACACAGGCTATGACATCTGTAGGTGCACACGCACTTCACGATGCGATCACATTATTAAAAGCAGCTGATATTGCAGCAGCTCTGTCTTACGAGGCACAGAACGGTGTTACAGATGCTCTTGATCCGAGAGTACATCAGGTTCGTCCGCATGCAGGCCAGATGGCTACAGCAAGAAACCTGTTAAGAC
>JAZRLX010000059.1:0-7220 GCA_045647085.1 Pilosibacter sp. | reverse complement strand
CTTAGTACCGCTACGTAAATTCTCTGAGCGAAAGCGTGTCCGCTTGAAAATTCCTGTCAGCCTGGGACTCTTTATTACCAAGTTGACTCAACTAAATATCCACTTATTTCGCCAGCGCCTTCTTACCAGCCGCGATCGTATCAATAATACTCTCATGCTTCAGTGCACGCGGCTCGAACTTCAGGAAACCGAATACGATATTTGTGATCGTACCTGTACCGAATACACAGATGATCGTTCCGAGACCTACCGGGCTTCCGAGAATGAAACATACTACCTGTACCATTGCAAGAAGTACGATATTTACTGTACCGATCTTTACTTTCGGGAAACGTTTTCCGAGACCTACCATAAGGGAATCACGCGGTCCGCAGCTTAAGCATGCTTTCATGTAAAGGAACTGACCGAGACATGTGATCACGATACCAGCCATCAGCACCAGGAATTTTCCGATGAAACTTGTCTGCTGCGGAAGAAAACCAATCGCGAGGAACACGTCTGTGCCTGCACCGATGATGATCGCATTTAAAATCGTACCGATACCGATCGGTTCTTTCATTAAAATATCAATTGCGATAATGATAAAGGAAATGATGATATTGGCTGTACCAAAGGAAATCGGGTAGTTCATGGAAATACCCTGGCTGAGGGAGTTCCACGGGGACATACCGAAGTTTGCCTGGATCTGGAAGTAGGAACCGAGCGCGAAGACCAGAAGTCCCACCACTGCGAATGCGCTTCTTCCGAGACGGTTTACTAAAAATTGTGCAAATGTTTCTGTGTTTTTCATATTACTCCTTTCACAGGTTCATCTGTATGTATCTTGTTTCTATTTATTGACTTGTAATGACCGCATCATTGCAGCCAGTGTGTCCGGAATACCTTCATGAACAACGGCTCTCGGATTAAATCGAACCACTTTGAAGACGATATCCATGATAATTCCGGTACCAAATACTGCGATCACGGTTCCGAGACCTACCGGGCTTCCAAGGAACAGGCACACAACAAACACGCCTGCCAGGATCACAATATTCACTCTGCCGATCGGGATTTTCGGGAAACGCTTTCCAATACCGACCAGCATGGAATCACGCGGACCGCTGCTCAGTCCTGCGCTCATATAAACATACTGACCAAAACAAGTGAGTACAATTCCGATCAGAATCGTACCAATCTGACCAATAAGATTTGTCTGCAATGGATAAAGGTTCAAACTAATACAGACATCCGTTCCCATTCCGATTATAAACGCGTTCAAAATTGTACCAAGACCAATCGGCTCCCTCAATATCAGATCCACAACAATAATGATCGCAGAAACCGTAATACTTGCTGTTCCGTAAGAAATCGGGAAATTCAATGCCAGACCCTGATTGAGCGATGCCCAGGGAGACATTCCGAAATTTGCCTGGATCTGAATATAAGTTCCTAATGCACAGATCAAAAGTCCGACTGTTGCATAGGCGCATCGTCCCAGACGGTTTAATAGGAACTGACCAAAATTCTCTGTCTTTTCCATACTTATCCTCTCGTAAAACGTAACCTCGCAAGAGGCTTCATATATCAGTTATTTCTTTCTATTCAGCGCAGATGCCAGCGCTGCTGCCGTTTCAATAAGACCCTCATGTACCACAGTACGCGGATCAAATTTCACGATCTTAAATACCAGATCCATGATCATACCCGTAAATACAACGGTTAATACGGTACCAAGACCAATCGGGCTCTTTAATACGAAACAGATCGCAAGAACCACTGCCAGGATTCCAAGGTTTACCGTTCCGATCGCTACTTTCGGGAACAGACTTCCGATTCCGAGAAGGAAAGAGTCAACCGGTCCGCAGCTTAACGCCGCTGTCATATAAAACCACTGTCCGATCGCGCATACAACCATTCCGGCAAATAACCAGCCAACCTGTAATCCGAGATTGGTCTGCAGCGGAAGGAAATCCAGATAAATGCAGATATCGACACCGATACCAACTAAAAATGCATCCAGAAATGTTCCAAGACCGATCCTCTGTTTTAAAAACAGGTCAATGACGATCAAGATCAGGGACATCACAATGCTGACTGTTCCGAATGTCACATTCAGCTGGTTCGCAAGTCCAAGACGCATTGCCTGCCACGGCTGCATACCAAGATCTGCCTGAAGCTGGAAGTATACACCGAGCGCATATGTCAGGAGACCAATGGATGCGATCACAGAACGACGGATCCTGTTCATAAAAAACTGTCCTAACGTTTCTTTTGTGTTCATAAAATTCCTTTCAAAAGACCGGAGAATGCTCTCCGGCCTGATTTTTCGTTTGAATCGATTGATCCTGATTCACGGACTAATAAGTGACGCCGCCAAGAAGTTCTAACTGCTCAAAACCGAGATTTCCGCCGGAGATCACAAAACACACTTTATCTTCCGGTTTAACAGAAATCTTGCCCTGCATCACTGCACCCATTCCGATACAGGAGGACGGCTCAGCCAGAAGCTTTCCTTCCATTAATAACATCTTCATGGCTTTCAGCATGTATGTATCGTCTACTGCTGCAAAACCATCTACATGATCACGAACCACCGGGAAGCATTTGAGGCCCGGACGATTGGAAACCAGAGCATCTGCCACAGATTTCACTTCCGGCATCGGAACCATCGTCGGCTCACCCTTTTCAAGGCTTACACTGTATCTCGGAAGTCCGGACGGCTCTGCACCGATTACCTTCACATCTGCATTCACGCCTTTGATCGCAGTTGCAACACCGCCGATCAGACCGCCGCCGCTGGCCGGAACAACCACCATATCAAGTTCCGGACACTGCTCCATGATCTCAAGACCGAGAGTACCCTGACCTGCCATTACGTCATAATCATCGTACGGCGGAACCATGGTGCTGCCTCTTTCCTCGCACACCTTCGCTGCAACTTCGAAACGCTCTGCTGCATCACAGGAGATCACTTCTGCACCAAGTGCCTTGATTGCCTCGACTTTCATCTTCGGTGCTGTGTTTGGCATAATGATCGTCGCTTTAGCACCTTTCATCTTTGCGCCATATGCGATCGCCTTACCATGGTTACCGGAAGACGCTGCCACGATACCGCGCGCAAGCTCCTCCTCAGTCAGTTTCTGGATTTTATTCATTGCTCCACGGAACTTGAATGCACCGATCTTCTGCATATTCTCAAGTTTCAGATATACCTGACAACCTAAAAATGCATCCAGTGCCTCCATTCTAAGGAGCGGGGTCTCTGTAACATAATCGCGAATTCGTTCTCTCGCTTCTTTTACCGTCTCAACTGTAAAATTCATCAGTCGATCCTCCCTATCATAGTATTTCTATCCTATCATACCTCAGTTCTTAGCACTTGTAAAACTAAATTTTACATATTCTTTTGTTTATTCCTCATATCACCATTTTCATATTAGACATTTTACTTTTGAAGTGGTAGAGTATATAAATGGAGAGTCAAATAACTGATCTCCGAAGTTTTATTTACAAAGAAAGGCATTATTATGGAAAGTTTTCTTGTCGCGATGAATGCGGTCATCCCGTTTCTCTTCTACATTACCTTCGGTTACGCCGCCAAGATCAAGGGTGTGGTTTCAGAGGAATTCCTTCAGAAGTTAAATAAGATGGTCTTCCGTCTCTTCTACCCATTTATGACATTTTACAATATTTATAAAGCGGATCCGACCGATCTTCCGCGTCCGATCCTGATGATCTTCACCGGAGCAAGTATCTTGATCCTGGAAGTAATCCTTGTGATCGTTATCCCGAAGATCGTCAAGGAAAATCCAAGACGCGGTGTTATCATCCAGGCGATCTTCCGAAGCAACTTCATTCTCTTCGGACTTCCGCTGACACTCTCTGTTTTCGGTGATTACGCATCCTCCGTTGCAGCCATGCTGATCACGGTTGTTGTTACCATCTACAACACAACTTCCGTTGTCATTTTGGAAATGTTCAACACAAACGGAAAAGCCGATCCGAAAGCAATTTTTATCAATGTATTAAAGAACCCACTGCTGCAGGGTGCAATGGTCGGTCTGGTATTTTTCTTCCTCCAGATCAAAGTACCGTCCAGCTTGATCAAACCGATCTCCGAGTTCTCAAACATGACATCTCCTCTGGCACTGTTCGTACTCGGCGGTACCTTACAGTTCAATGCGATCCATAAGAACCTGAAATATCTGGTTCCGACTTTAAGCTTTAAACTGCTGATTCTTCCGGCGATCATGCTGGCCCTCGGCTATATGGTTGGTCTTCGCGAGTTGGAACTGTTCCTCCTTGTTGCTGTATACGGAACTCCGGTTGCCGCAGCTTCCTACCCGATGGCTCAGAACATGGGCGGTGACGGTGAGTTGGCCGGCGAATTCGTCGTGATCAGTACCGTAGCAGCTACATTCACTCTCTTCCTCTGGATCTTCTTCATGAAATCCGTAGGACTGATCTAAATCGATACATACAAAACCCCCGTTCATACAACTCGTAAAACGGGGGTTTTCTTATATCTAAACTTATTATACTTCTGCAATCAATGCAATTGCTGCATAATCTCCGATTCCGTCTGCAAGTTTCGCCGGAACAATCTTACACACTTCCGCTGACCGCCACAGTGCATTGCGTCGGATCTCTTCTTGTGCACTCGGAGCAAGCAAATGCTCTGCCCTCTGATAAATACTTCCGATCACGACCACTTCCGGATTTAAAATATCGATCAGAATGGAAAGACCTCTACCGAGAGCTCGACCGCTTTCTTTATAAATCTCCTGTGCAAGAGTATCTCCTTCCTGGGCTGCAATTGCCACAGTTTTTGCTGTCACGGATTCCATATCCGCTGCCGTCGGGCACCAAGCCGGAAGTGCATTCTGCTGAAGTGCTTCCGTCAGCTTCATCTTGGCCAGCTGGGCGATTCCGCCGCCGCTGCAAAAGCCTTCCCAGGAACCGGCTTTTCCGTAACCGACCGGACCGTAATCAAACAATCTCACATGTCCGACTTCTCCTGCCATATCGTTGGTTCCACTGTACAATTTGCCATCCAAAATGAGTCCTGCACCGAGTCCCGTTCCGAATGTCAGGAAAACCACATTCTTGCATCCCTTTGCAGCTCCGAATCTCCATTCCGCCACACCACAGGCATTGGCATCATTTTCCAGAACCACTCTGCATCCATACTTTTCTTTCAGAATACCACAGATATGTACATCGTCCCAGCCCGGAAGATTCGGAGGACACTGAATAATCCCTCTCTTTGAATCAAGCGGGCCTCCACAACTGATACCGATTCCGATCAGCTCATCATCCGTCTCTGCATGGGTTGCCAAAATCTCATCAATGCAATCACAGAACAACCCTATCATCTTATTATAATCAAATACATCTGTTTCAAATACACACTTTGTCAGAAAGTCCTTTTTCGGATCCAGCGTCACACAAGATGGATCCGCGCTGACCACGGAACATTTGGTTCCGCCGATATCGATACCAATTCCATATCTCATACCATGATTCCCCTTTTCTCCAAAAATCCTATCCATTCTTCGATTATAACACTATCTTAAGAATTTTGTTCTTTTTCCTTCCTTTTCGTCCCAAATTTTTTCGAAATTTTATTTTTCTTTTAGACATTTTCCATATTCTTGTCACATTTATTCGCTATACTATCAGTGTAAGATAAATGAGACCGACAGCGGCCTAAGCGCTGGGCGATGGCAGTCGGGCTCGACTAACAACTATTCCGGGCAACCGGAGTTTACATACAGTGTAGTCTGGCTACACATAGAACCCTTACATCCCCCTTTTAGTATTTGTGAAAAAGAACCCCTTGATCTTCGCGGTCAGGGGTTCTTTTTTGCTTTCATTTACAGTACAGGAAAAAGTATTCTCTAAATTGAAAAGGCAGACTCCCAAATCCGGGAATCTGCCTTATTTTTCTCTTATCTTCGAACATTCTTACGAACTAAAGCTCGTTTCAGTCTTGCTTTCGCAAGTTTGATCTCTGTGTCTGTTGCGTTCTTGTTGGCAAGCACGGCCTGAGCTCTCTTTTCAGATGCCTCTGCACGAGCCACGTCAATCTCATCTGCCCACTCAAAAGTAGTCGGAACAAGATTCACTGCGCCGTTGATCACAGATACCATACCGCCGATACAAGCTGCGCGTCTGCGCTGGCCATCGATCACAACAGTCGCCTCGCCCATACCAAGCGGAGCCACGCAATCGACATGTTTGGCCATAATGCCCATATCTCCGGTCACGGTACGTACAGTCAGAGATTCTGCCATTCCGTCAAACTCCAGTCCGTCAGGTGTAACGATTTTCAAAGGAAAACCTGTCATTATTTCTCACCCTTCCATTTTTCTACCACTTCGTCAATGGTACCTGTAAATAAGAAGTAGGACTCCGGAATCTCGTCATGCTTACCTTCGATGATCTCGCGGAAACCACGGATGGTCTCTTTTAACGGAACATACTTACCTTCGTAACCTGTGAACTGCTCAGCAACTGCGAACGGCTGGGACAGGAAACGCTGTACCTTACGAGCACGGTTTACTGTCAGCTTATCTTCCTCGGATAACTCGTCCATACCCATGATGGCGATGATATCCTGAAGTTCTTTGTAACGCTGTAAGATCTGCTGAACGCCACGGGCTGTCTCGTAGTGATCCTTACCTACAACTTCCGGAGAAAGGATACGGGAAGTGGAGCTAAGCGGATCAACCGCCGGGTAAATACCGAGGGATGCAATACCACGGTCCAGAGCTGTTGTCGCGTCAAGGTGCGCGAATGTTGTAGCCGGAGCCGGATCAGTATAGTCATCGGCCGGTACGTATACAGCCTGAACGGATGTGATGGAACCATTCTTTGTGGATGTGATACGCTCCTGAAGAGCGCCCATCTCTGTTGCAAGTGTCGGCTGGTAACCTACCGCAGACGGCATACGGCCGAGAAGCGCGGATACCTCAGAACCAGCCTGAGTGAAACGGAAAATATTGTCGATGAACAGAAGCACGTCCTGATGTTTTACATCACGGAAATACTCCGCCATTGTCAGACCGGAAAGACCTACTCTCATACGTGCTCCCGGCGGCTCGTTCATCTGTCCGAATACCATCGTTGTCTTATCGATAACGCCTGATTCTTTCATTTCGTAGTAAAGGTCATTACCTTCACGTGTACGCTCACCTACACCTGTGAATACGGAATATCCGCCGTGCTCGGTAGCG
>JAZRLX010000058.1:0-2043 GCA_045647085.1 Pilosibacter sp. | reverse complement strand
AAAGAATGGTAAGTGCGGAAGAATAAAAAAGAATCAAAGAATCACAGCCTGCTGAAGGTTGTGATTCTTTTTTCGTATAATGTGCTCTTGTTGTTCATATCCTGTAAAAAACACTCAGGGGCGTGCCCATGAAGGAGTATATCGAAGAGAGGGCGATCCAGATCGCCAATTACATCATAGACGAAAATGCAACAGTGAGGCAGACTGCAAAGCGGTTTGGGATCAGTAAAAGCACGGTGCACAAGGATGTCACAGACCGGCTGATCCATATCAATCCGGGACTGGCGGCAAAAGCACGGGTGGTGCTTGATATCAACAAGGCGGAGCGCCATATCCGGGGTGGACTTGCTACGAAAGAGAAGTATGAGCATCGGCTGATCGCGTGCAGCAATGAGGAATAAGAGCAGTGTTTCGGCACTGTTCTTTTTGCTTGTGTTTCGGAAAATGAAACGGCGCTTGTCGTTGACATCCCCTATTGAAGAGAGTATATTATAAGGTAGAGAAATATTGATTTACTCAAATAATATATGGGGGTGCTGACTATGTATCAGGCAGAATATAAGCGCTGGCTTGCAGCGGATTTAGAGGACGCAGATCTTAAGCCGGAGCTTGCAAAAATTAATGGTAATGACGAAGAAATCAAGGATCGTTTCGCAGTAGCACTTAAGTTTGGTACTGCAGGACTTCGTGGTGTTCTCGGTGCAGGTACAAACCGTATGAACATTCATGTTGTTCGCCAGGCAACACAGGGTCTTGCAAACTGGGTAAAAACTCAGGGTGGAAACCAGCTGGTTGCGATCAGCTATGACAGCCGTTTAAAGAGTGACGTTTTTGCAAAAGAGGCAGCAGGCGTTCTTGCAGCAAACGGAATCAACGTAAGAATTTACGATGCTCTTATGCCGGTACCGGCACTTTCTTTCGCTACACGTTACTACAACTGTAACGCTGGTATCATGGTTACAGCTTCCCACAACCCGGCTAAGTACAATGGTTACAAGGCTTACGGTCCGGATGGCTGCCAGATGACAGACGATGCAGCTGCTATCGTTTATGATGAGATCCAGAAGACAGATATCCTCACAGGTGCACAGCACATTTCCTTCGCAGAAGGCGTTGAGAGAGGTCTGATCCGTTTTGTTGGCGACGACTGTAAGAAAGCTCTTTATGATGCGATCGAGTCCCGTCAGGTTCGTCCGGGTCTGGCTAAGACAGCCGGTTTAAAACTTGTTTACAGCCCGTTAAACGGTGCTGGTCTTGTACCGGTAACAAAAGTTCTTGACGATATGGGTATCACAGATATCACAATCGTTCCGGAGCAGGAGTATCCGAACGGTTACTTCACAACATGCAGCTATCCGAACCCGGAGATCTATGCTGCACTTGAGTTAGGTCTTAAGCTTGCTGAAGAGACAGGCGCTGACCTGATGTTAGCAACTGACCCGGATGCTGACCGTGTTGGTATCGCTATGAAGTGTCCGGATGGTACATATGAGCTTGTAAATGGTAACGAGATGGGCGTTCTGCTCCTTGATTATATCTGCGCAGGCCGTATCGAAAAAGGCACAATGCCGGCTAACCCGGTAGCTGTGAAATCCATCGTTTCCACACCGCTTGCTGATGCAGTTGCTGCACACTACGGCGTAGAGATGAGAAACGTACTTACAGGCTTCAAGTGGATCGGCGATCAGATCGCAGGTCTTGAGGCAGCTGGCGAAGTTGACCGCTTCATCTTCGGTTTCGAGGAGAGCTACGGTTACCTTGCTGGTCCGTATGTACGTGACAAAGATGCGGTTATCGGTTCCATGTTAATCTGTGAGATGGCTGCTTACTACAGAAGCATCGGTAGCTCCATCAAACAGCGTCTTGAGGAGATCTACGCTCAGTACGGTCGTTACCCCAACATCGTAGACAGCTTCGAGTTCCCGGGCCTTACAGGTATGGACAAGATGGCTTCCATCATGCAGGGACTTCGTGAGAATCCGCCGGCAGAGATCGCTGGTTACAAGATTGTGAAAGCTGTTGACTACAAGAAGACAGAAGAGA
>JAZRLX010000057.1:0-1955 GCA_045647085.1 Pilosibacter sp. | reverse complement strand
TTCTCGCAGCAGCAAAAGAAGAGTTCAATGAGGTTGTAGGTGATGAAGGTTACCTTTGCCCGATCCCGGATGGCTGCAAACCGAGAGCAATTGGTATGACAAAAGCATAATGATAAAAAAATTGTAAGCTGCGATACGGCGCAGATACAAAAGAGGCTGCGGAATGGAAGCGAAAGCGACTGTTCCGCAGTCTCTTTTTGTTTTACTTTTTCTTGTGGAAGTGGTGTGGTATAATATAAACAGAGGCTACGTATGAAAAAGAATTAGGAGATAAACGTACGATGAACATACGAAAAACAGTGGTAACTCTGGCAATGTCTGTTTTGATGATGGGAGCAATCGGAAGCAGTTACGGACAGAGGGCCGTATATGCAGCAGAAAAGCCTGCTTATTTAAAATCCGTAACGTATTTTGGAGATGAATGGCCGATCAACTATTGGGGCTGTGAAGATGAGAATATGTCTGCGAATTTTGCAAAGATCAAAGCGGACGGATTCAACAGCATTATTCTCGTGATCCCGTGGAGAGAGTTTCAGCCGGAAAATGGAATCGAGGAATGGAATCAGGCGGCATTCGATAAATTACATCAGGTTATGGCCTGCGCAGAGGAGCACGGTCTCTGGGTAACTCTGCGAATCGGATACACCTGGGACTATTACGGACCGTCGGAGCTTCCGACCAGATTTGCGGGTGTGACGAAAAAAGACAGTGAAGACAGAGCAATGTGGCTGCGATACAGTCAGGCAATTTATCAGGCGGCATCTTCACATGAGAATTTCCACAGCGGATTTATTACTTGGGAAGATTTCTGGAATTATGTTCATAATATGGGAAGAAATCTCTCCAGGGAGGAGCGTGTTCGTCTGGCACAGGATTGTGGATTTACGGAATATCTGAGAGCTAACTATTCGCTGGAAGAAGTGAATGCGCTGTACGGAACAGAGGCCGGAACATTTGCAAGTTATGAAGAGATTGGGATCCCGGAGCGTAAAAGTCTGGCAGCAACATTGTTTTTTGAGTATTATGATATTTTCTTAAATGAGTTTCTGGCAGATACACAGACTGTATTCCCGGGTATTTCCATGGAAGTAAGAGCAGACGGAGATCCAATTTACGATCCGAACGGAACGTATTACTACTCTCACCGTGCGACATATCCTTGCGATGGAGCAGAATATACTGCTGTGATGTACAGTGTGTCTATGGGACAGAAAAATGAGTATGATCACATCAATGCAGAGACCGCATTGAAATCCACAGATCGTACCATGACATCCTTAGAGTCTCTTAGTGGAAAGAAACTGTATGCAGAGCAGCTCTTATACATGGATACAACAGCAGAGTTTGCCCATAACACACAGGTGCTGGAGGATGAAGTGGATGATTATGTGCGAGGACTCGCACCTGTGCTGCAGGATCATACCATGGGATATGGTCTTTGGGTGTACCGAAATTATGTAAATAACTGTGTGTATAACGGACAGTTTGGTCTGGATTTCACGGGTTGGGGATTCGGAGGTAACGATACTGTTCAAGAAGTGAACGGAGATCGAAAAGCAGTGCTTGCAAAGAAGGGCATGATTTCACAGAAACTCACAGGAAGACTGGGGTATGCGGAAGAGATACAGGTAGAATTCTGGGCGGAACCGACAGCCGGAGTTGTCAGTTTGGAAGTGACGCTGGGAAAGACAACCAAGCGTGTAGGAGTGACCAAAGCCGGCGTTTACACCCTGACATTCCCATGGATGAATGAATATGATCTGAAGATCCGAACAAATCGCAGTGTGAGACTGGATGATATCCGTGTGTATACATATGAACAGTACGGAAAGATTTATGGACCGCGAGGAGAAGAGCAAGAACTGGCGGATGATTTCCGGATTTTGAATAGTCAGTTACCGTAAGTTTTAGTAAAAAGGAGGAACGGGCATGGAAGAGAACAAAAAATTAGAAGA
>JAZRLX010000056.1:0-2678 GCA_045647085.1 Pilosibacter sp. | reverse complement strand
GTAGAAGCTGCCATCGAACTTCTTAAAAATCCACCAACTGAGGCGTCTGTAAATGCTCTTGT
Organism: Pilosibacter sp.; assembly: GCA_045647085.1. GTDB lineage: Bacteria > Bacillota > Clostridia > Lachnospirales > Lachnospiraceae > Pilosibacter. The sequence continues at coordinate 2,616 of JAZRLX010000056.1, read as the reverse complement.
TGGCTGTGATCCAGATGGATGTTGCGGTCCTGCTGTGCCAGAGGCCAACTCAGACGACGGCTGCGGACCGGATGGGTGTCATTTCTAAATACATAACAATGAAAAAAGGAAAACAATGACTATTAAAAATAAAATTGATTTACATTTGCACATCGATGGTTCTGTACGTCCGGAAACGGTATATGAATTATCCAGAAAATACCAGATCGAACCCGAATGCAGCATGACACTTGAAGAAATCCGTAAGTCTATGGTTGTTGCCGACGGAGAATATGATCCGGACTTTTTGACATTCAATGCTCCGATCCGTGCAATGCAGACACCGGAAGGAATGACACGTACCACAAAAGAATTGATCGAACGTCTGGAATCTGAAGGTTTGATCTACGCCGAGTTACGTTTTGCACCGCAGTATCATTTGAACAATGGTATGACCCAGGAAGATGCGGTTATCGCTGCCATTGAAGGCTTGAATGAAGGATTAAAAAATTGTAAAACCTTAAAAGCAAGTCTGATCTTATGTACCATGAATCACTGCGATCCGCTTGAGAATCATTCTGAAAATATGGAAACCGTACATTTAGCAAAAAAATATCTTGGCAAAGGTGTCTGTGCGATCGATCTGGCCGGCTACGAAGAACGCATGAGTGAATATGCTGACATTTTCGAACTGGCTCATGAGCTCGGTATCCCTACCACTACACACAGTGAATTTACTGTCGGTGAAGCCTTAAAATACGGAACCTCTCGTATTGGCCATGGATATCAGGCAGCCTTGATCCCAGAGCTGACAGACGCTGTTATCGAAAAAGGCGTTACTCTTGAAATGTGTCCGGACAGCAGCCTTTCTTACGAATATGGGCTGAGCGGAGATGAAACTCATCCGCTTTATGTCCTGTTTAAAAAAGGCGCACGCGTGACAGTCAACACAGACAATCTAACAGTGTTAGATACAAGTCTGGAATTTGAATATGAGCTTTGCCGCAAGATGGGCTTCACCAACGAGGACATTGTAAAAATGAACAATTATGCAATTGAAGCTTGCTTTGCAGACGAAAAAACAAAGAAAGAATTATTGGCTGTTCAGCCATAAACACAAAAGCTCCCTCAAGAAAATCTTGAGGGAGTTCTTTTTTCTTATTCTACTCTGATCATCACATGAGAAGCATGTTCTCCTCCGCGATGGATGCTGTTTTTGGCTACCTTTGTTTCTACACTGTTGAATCCCGCCCTTGTATTGCTGTTTGGGAAAGTGAAATTTTTCGCACTGGAAGTAATGGTAATGCGAAGTTTGTGACCGGCTTTGAAGGTATGGGACAATTTAGTTGTACGGATTTTCACCGGATACACCACTCCTGCCTCCATAAATTCCGGTTCTTCAAAACTATTGCGATAGCGTACACAGAGCATACCATCCGCCAGTTTCATAGAACGACCGTTTTCATCTACATCTGTGATTCGAACGATCAAGTCTGTGTCTTCACAATCCGAAGAAAGATATAACTGTGCATATGCATCACCTGTGATAGTCAGATCCTCTGTCAGAGTTTCTGTTGTATAGCAGAGAATATCCGGTCGTTTCTCTTCTTCCGTATAATCTTCCGGAACTTCAATTTCATTCTCTGACATATCAATGATATGTGTCGCCGGATTTTTCGGGTCATAGAGGAACGTGTCTGTCTGCTCTGTAATCGGAGCACTTGCAGAAATCGCACCCTCATTCTTTACCGCCACATCAGCCTCTGCACCATCCAGATAGAGAACCATTTCCTTTGTCTCCGGAACCGGCCAGTTTGCAGCCGTCTTCCATTCATTCGTTCCCATGGTATAATATTCAACCTTCGGTGTTCTTTCAATTCCGTTATCCACACCTTTCAGATAATGATCCAGCCAGTCTAAGCAGATCATATCCATATCATAACGGAGTGCATTCATTCCCAGTTCGAGACCATGCACATCGTAATGAGAGTTGCCACTGTGGATCCACGGTCCGAGAATTACTTTTTTATCTTCATAATTTTCACAAATGTCCAGAGCCTCTGTGGTTCCCATTCCATTGTCATCAAACCATCCGGACATGATCAATGCCGGAACCCTGTGACTTCCCATTCTGGATTTCCAATCAGTCATTTTCCAGAAGTCGTCCAGATCCATGTGCTGGAGATATTTATTGACGAAAGGAATATCGTATCCCAATGCCTGCTTTGCCATATGTTCAAGCGGACGGATATCTAAAATCTCTGCCCAGTCATCTCGGTCCATAAGTGATGAATCGGAACGCTGTCCGGATACCATAAATGCCCACGCCATCATTCCGGAATTGTAGCAGCCGCCACGACGCGGAAGATCTCCAAATGCACTTCCTGCAGTAACGCTGCTGAGCATCGCTTTCAAATGCGGATTTTCACTGACCATCGCTGCCCACTGAACATAACCAAGATAAGAACCTCCGGTCATTCCTACGCCGCCATCCGACCAGTCCTGATCTGCGATCCAGTTCAAAGTGTCATCTCCGTCTTCTGTTTCATAGTAGTTCGGGAGCCATTCGCCTTCACTGTCTTCACGTCCTCTGGTATCCTGAACCACCACCGCATATCCTCTGCGGACATACTTATA
>JAZRLX010000055.1:0-2150 GCA_045647085.1 Pilosibacter sp. | reverse complement strand
GCTGTGAAAGAAGTGTAGGAGGAGAAAGAAATGGCAAAATATATGATCATTGATGGACTCCGCGCAGAGTTCACAGACGAAAAAAATATCCTTCAGGTAATCCGCAAAGTCGGAATCAATATTCCGGTATTCTGTTATTCCTCAGAACTGTCCATTTTCGGTGCCTGCCGTATGTGTGTCGTTGAGGATGAAAGAGGAGGCATCATCGCTTCCTGTTCCACACCGCCGAAGGATGGTATGAAAATCCGTACAAACACACCGAAGCTCCATCATCACAGAAAGATGATCCTGGAACTGCTTCTTGCTTCCCATTGCAGAGATTGTACAACATGTGATAAGAACCAGAAGTGTCAGCTTCAGGCTCTTGCAAGACGTTTTGGTCTGTACGAAGTACGTTTCAACAACTACCGCCCGCAGTATGAGATGGACTTCTCCTCTCCGGCTATTGTTCGTGATATGAATAAGTGTATCCTCTGTGGTGACTGTGTTCGTATGTGTAACGAAGTTCAGGGCGTTGGCGCGATCGATTTCGTACACCGCGGTTCCAACATGCAGGTTTCTCCGGCATTCGGAAGAAAACTTGCTGAGACTAACTGTGTAAACTGTGGCCAGTGTGCAGCTGTTTGTCCAACTGGTGCGATCACAGTTAAGAAATCTACAGGCAAAGTATGGAACGCGATCTTCGACCCGAAGAAACGCGTGATCGCTCAGGTTGCTCCGGCTGTTCGTGTGGCTCTCGGTGAAGAGTTCGGCATGAAACCGGGCGACAACAGCATTTATAAAATCTACACAGCTCTCCATATGATCGGTTTCGATCTGGCTTTCGATACTTCCGTAAGTGCAGATATGACTATCATCGAGGAAACAAATGAGCTGGCTGAGATCCTCGCAAGCGGCGAAGAACGTAAATATCCGTTATTTACATCCTGTTGCCCGGCATGGATCAAATACTGTGAAACAAGACATCCGGAACTCCTTCCGTACATCTCCACAAGCAAATCTCCGATGCAGATGTTCGGTGCAGTTCTGAAAGAGTACTATAAACCGTCTGATGAAGAATGCGGCCTTGAGACATTCAACGTAGCGATCATGCCGTGTACTGCTAAGAAGATGGAAGCAGAAAGAGAAGAATTCGTTCGCAACGGTAAACCGGACATCGATGCGGTTATCACAACAAAAGAACTTGCAAAGATGATCCGCGAGCTGGGTATCCAGTTCAACGAGATCGAGCCGTCCGCTCCGGACCAGCCGTTCTCCATCCGTTCCGGCGCAGGCGTTATCTTTGGTGCCAGCGGTGGTGTTACAGAGGCAGCACTCCGCCGTGTTGCTGAGCGTTCCAACTCTGCACTTACAGAAATCCGCTACTCCGGCGTTCGTGGCTTAGAAGGTATCAAGACATTCACAGCTATGATCGGTGAGAAGGAAGTTCGTGTTGCTGTTGTCAGCGGTCTTGCAAACGCTGAGTCTCTGATCCAGCTGATCGAAAGCGGTGAAGAACACTTCGACTTCGTTGAGGTTATGGCTTGTCCGACAGGTTGTATCGGTGGTGCAGGTCAGCCGGAAGGTTTCTTATCCGATAAAGAAGCTCGTGCAGCAGGTCTCTACACAGCAGACAAGAGCGCACTTGTTAAGCGTTCCGATGAGAACCCGGTTGTTCAGCAGCTCTACGAGACAGGTCTTCTGAAAGACCGTGCACATGAACTGTTACACGTTCACTACTGCGCACATCACGAAGAGTAAAATGTGGATTTAGGTTAGTAAAAATAAAATAGAAGTATCTGTAGAAAATTCCCGTACTATCTCAAAATACGGCTGACTACCTTCGCTTCACTTCGTTTTATTCGCCCTTACGCCGTTCGCGATAAGGACGTTTGCGACCTCTGTAAGGGCGCAAAACTTGTGAAGCTCAGTCGTCCAGCCTATCATTTGAGATATGTACGGGATTTTCTATCAGATACTATTTTATTCTTTACTAATCTAAGTACACTTATTAACAATCAGGCTTCACATTTACTGAAAAAGCCAGTAATTCTAGTGCTGCGCAATTATCGGTATTTAATTAAGGTAACTTGGCTATGAAAAAATGCCAGGATGACAGGTGTTTTCAAGAAGGACCATAGAATTACGTTGGTACTTGGCGCTTTAGCGCC
>JAZRLX010000054.1:0-2550 GCA_045647085.1 Pilosibacter sp. | reverse complement strand
AGCACAGTTCCGGCAGTTGATCTTGGTGCAGTAGTAATTAAGGAAGCTTTAAACAGAGCAGGTGTTGCCCCGGAGGCAGTTGACCAGGTATATATGGGTTGTGTAATCCAGGCTGGTCAGGGACAGAACGTAGCTCGTCAGGCAATGATCAAAGCTGGCCTTCCGATCGAGGTACCGGCTGTAACAATCAACGTAGTTTGTGGTTCCGGTTTACAGTGTGTAAACATGGCAGCACAGATGATCGCAGCAGGCGATGCAGACATCGTTGTAGCAGGTGGTATGGAGAACATGTCCAAAGCTCCGTATGCTATGATGCAGGGTCGTTACGGTTACCGTATGAACAACGGTCAGTTAATCGATACAATGGTTAACGATGCTTTATGGGATGCTTTCAACAACTACCACATGGGTATCACAGCTGAGAACATCTGTGAGCAGTGGGGTCTTACAAGAGAAGAGCTTGACCACTTTGCAATGGTAAGCCAGAACAAAGCTGAGGCAGCTATCGCAGCAGGCGCATTCAAAGATGAGATCGTTCCGGTAGAAGTAAAAGGCAAAAAAGGTTCCGTTATCGTAGATACAGATGAGGGCCCGAGAGCCGGTACAACAATGGAAACTCTTGGCAAACTCCGTCCGGCATTCAAGAAAGACGGTATCGTAACAGCTGGTAACTCTTCCGGTATCAACGACGGTGCAGCAGCAGTTGTTGTTATGAGCGAAGAGAAAGCAAAAGAACTCGGTGTTACACCGATGGCTACATGGGTAGCTGGTGCTCTTGCAGGCGTTGAGCCGCACATCATGGGTATCGGTCCGGTAGCTGCTACACAGAAAGTAATGGACAAAGCTGGCATGACAATCGGCGACTTCGACATCATCGAGGCAAACGAAGCATTCGCAGCACAGTCCGTAGCAGTAGGTAAAGACCTTGGTTTTGACCTTGCTAAATTAAACCCGAACGGCGGCGCTATCGCATTAGGACACCCGGTAGGTGCTTCCGGCTGCCGTATCCTCGTTACACTTCTCCACGAGATGCAGAAAGCAGATGCTAAGACAGGTCTTGCTACACTGTGCATCGGTGGCGGTATGGGTTGCGCTACAATCGTTAAGAGAGATTAATTTCCGATCTTAAGATTGTCTCACACATATTGGATGTATATGTAGTCACTGACAGAATACAGACAGGAGGCGATAACGATGGATTTTGTAAAGTATAAAATGGAAAACCACATCGGTGTTATCACGATCAGCAGACCGGAGGCATTAAATGCATTAAATACTCAGGTTCTGATCGAACTGGATGAAACACTTGATATGATCGACTTGAATGAGACATGGGTTGTTATTGTAACAGGTGCTGGTGAGAAGGCATTCGTTGCCGGCGCTGACATCGGTGCAATGTGCAACATGTCCAAGATCGAGGGCCGCAGATTCGGTAAATTCGGTAACGATATTTTCCGTAAACTGGAGATGCTCCCGATGCCGACAATCGCTGCAGTAAATGGTTTCGCACTTGGCGGCGGTAATGAGCTTGCAATGAGCTGTGATATCCGTTACTGTTCTGAAAACGCAGTTTTCGGACAGCCGGAAGTTGGTCTTGGTATTACACCGGGCTTCGGTGGAACACAGCGTCTTGTTAGACAGGTTGGTATGGGTATTGCGAAGGAGATGTTATACTCCGGTAGAAATATCAAAGCGGATCAGGCACTTCAGATCGGTCTTGTAAATGGCGTTACAACTCAGGAAGAGTTAATGCCGACCGTTATGAAACTGGCTGCGAAGATCGCTTCCAACGCTCCGATCGCAGTTAGAAACGTAAAACGTGCGATCACAAACAGTGTTCTTGCAGACCTTGACCATGCGATCATGATCGAGCAGAAATGCTTCGCAGACTGTTTCGAGACTGAAGACCAGGTTGAAGGTATGACAGCTTTCCTCGAAAAGAGAAAAGTAAAAGAGTTCAAGAACCGCTAAGTCGATCTCCTGACTCTGAGAAACAGAGCCAGATGAAAAGTAGTTTCAATTCAGGAGGAATAAACCATGAAGGTTGGTATTATCGGTGCAGGAACTATGGGTTCCGGTATTGCGCAGGCATTCGCACAGACAGAAGGCTATGAGGTAATGCTCTGCGATATTAATGAGACATTTGCCGCTAACGGTAAGAATAAAATTGCTAAAACATTTGAAAAAATGGTAGCAAAAGGAAAAATGACACAGGAAGCTGCTGACGGCATCCTTGCAAAGATCACAACAGGTACAAAAGAAATCTGTGCTGACTGCGATCTCGTTGTAGAAGCTGCAATCGAGAACATGGCGATCAAGAAACAGACTTTCAAAGAGCTTGATGAGATCTGCAAACCGGAGTGTATCTTCGCAACAAATACATCTTCTCTTTCCATCACAGAGATCGGCTCTGCAGTAGAGAGAAATGTAATTGGTATGCACTTCTTCAACCCGGCACCGGTTATGAAGCTTGTAGAGGTTATCGCAGGCCTCAACACAAAGCCGGAGCATGTAGAAGCTGTTAAGAAGATTTCCGAAGAGATCGGCAAG
>JAZRLX010000053.1:0-2684 GCA_045647085.1 Pilosibacter sp. | reverse complement strand
TGAGCAGCCTTCAATGCTTCAAACTCTTCCGGAGTCATACGCTGACAAGCCAGATCGATCGCCAGCTCCTCTAAAGAACGGCGTACTTCCAATACATCGCGAAGATTGCTTTCGGAAATCTTTGCCACTTCTGCGCCTTTTCTCGGGATCATCAGAACCAGACCTTCCAGTTCCAGCTTTCTGATCGCCTCACGGATCGGTGTACGGCTCACGCCAAGACGCTCTGCCAGCTGGATTTCCATCAGACGCTCGCCCGGTTCCAGCTCTCCTTTTAAAATTGCCTGTCTCAGTGTCTTAAAAACCACGTCACGGAGCGGCAGATATTCATCCATATTTACCTGAAAATTATTCGTCATTTGTTTGTCTCCTATCGGGGTTATTTTTCTTTCCTTTAGCACTTGCGCGGGTTGAAAAATCTAGACAGATATACCTGACGGGCAAGGCGTCCGCCCTCTGCCTTTTTCAGCACCTCATATGCTTTTTTTGCGTTCTCTTCCTCTTTGAAAATACCAAAAACAGTTGGGCCACTGCCACTCATCAGCGCACCATCTGCTCCACATTCCATCATGATATGTTTGATCGTACCGATCTCCGGATGATCCGGGATCGTCACGGTTTCCAGGACATTGCCAAGGCGTGCGATCACGCCGTCCAGATCACCATTTTTGATCGCCTCTGTCATACCATCAATATCCGGATGCTGATCCGGAGTCAGTTCGTTGGCACGAAGGTTTCCATATACCGCTTTTGTCGATACCGAAACCTGTGGCTTTGCAAGAACCAGATAACACTGCGGAGTCGGAGGAAGCTCTGTCAGAATCTCTCCGATTCCCTCAGAAAGAGCTGTTCCGCGCATAATACAATACGGAACATCTGCTCCCAGTTTTACACCACGTTCCATCAAGTCCTTACGAGACAGTCCCAGCGAAAACAGACGGTTCATACCAACCATAACTGCTGCCGCATCTGTGCTGCCGCCTGCCATTCCGGCCGCAACCGGAATGCATTTTTTAATTTTAATCGTCACACCTTCTGCAACGCCAAACTCATCTGCCAATAATTTTGCCGCACGGTACGCGAGATTTCCTTCACCGTCCGGAACATACGGAAGATTGGTCTCTGTACGGATCTCTCCCGTTCCGTTCTTCTCCATGACAATCTTGTCATACAAATTTACGGTCTGCATGATCATACGAACCTCATGATAACCGTCTTCACGCTTTCTTACCACATCCAGGCCCAGATTGATCTTTCCATAGGCCTTCAGTTCCAAATAATCAGTCATAATTGTCTCACCTCGGTTTCACAAAAACTCACGGAACTACAAAAAAACTGACCAAATGTACTAACCGTGTTTCTTGTATACAATTTCAAGTATACCTTATAAACGCCTGTTTTGACAAGTGTTTTCTGCGTTAATGCGAAAACACACAAATGTGCCGGCGTAAAATATCAAATGGGCATTCCAACACTGCTATGTTGAAACACCCATTTGAAATCCAAGCCCACAAGCCAGATTCTTTGATTTTTCATTGTTTTTTGCGATCCGTACAATTACTTTCGATACATTCAGTTCGTTCACTCCGTACAAAATGACCGCTTCACATGCCTCTCTTGCAATCCCTTTTCGACGAAACTTCGGAAATACATGATATCCCAATTCCAAGATTTCTCCATTTTTCACACCCGTTTCCAGTTCCATCCATACATAACGGTCATCTGATTCTCCGGGCAATGTCAAACCTGCCATTCCAACCAGTTCTCCGCTCGACTTCTCCACCAACGCCCAGAAACCGAACTCATAAAACGTATACTGATTCTGTGTATACGCCTCCAACTCTTCGATGGTTCCAAATCCATGTCCGATCTGATTGCTCCAGACCTCATCGAAATCATCGGCAAACATTTCCCGGATCACCAAACGTTCTGTCTCACAGATCCTCCATGGAAGTCCCAGATGCCTTCTTGCAACACGTTCCAGATACTCTTCCGTCGCATCCTGCGGGTCCTCCACCACATAGCGGGCTGCAGAGATCTCATCCATCTCCTGCCCCGGTCTCCACAAGCCAACAATGGCTCTCCCGGCCGCTTTCGCAGCCAGAAGAGCCTCTTTCTCATCGGAAACTAAGACCGGAACTTCACGATTGTTTACATATACAATTTTCCATTCCTGCATCCTTCCATCTCCTAACTCATCAATTCAGCTTATTTGCACTTCTCCGGTTCCGGATACTCAACGCCAAATGTCTCAGCTGTGATTGTCTTGATCTTCTGCTCTTTCATCGGGCAGTCTCTGAAGTCTGTGCGTACGCATGCGATCTTATTTACCACGTCCATACCTTCGATAACCTGACCGAAACCTGCATACTGGCCATCTAAGTATGTGGATGTCTCATGCATGATGAAGAACTGGGAACCTGCGGAGTTCGGAGCCATTGCACGAGCCATGGAAAGAACGCCCGGTGTATGGGAAAGGTCATTTTTAACACCATTGTTGCTGAACTCACCTTTGATGTGGTAACCCGGACCGCCTGTACCTGTACCGTTCGGACATCCGTCCTGGATCATGAAGCCTTTAATAACACGGTGGAATGTAAGACCGTTGTAGAAACCTTTGTTTACAAGGCTTAAAAAGTTATTTACTGTGATCGGTGCGATTTCCGGATAAAGCTCCGCTTTGATCA
>JAZRLX010000052.1:0-2283 GCA_045647085.1 Pilosibacter sp. | reverse complement strand
GCTATTTTGGTGGAGATGTCTGGGAACCGATCCCGGGAACGGATAAATGCTATCTTCATGTATTCCATAAAAAACAGCCGGATCTGAATTGGGAGAATCCGAAAGTGCGTGAAGAAATCTATAAGATGGTCAACTGGTGGTTAGACAAGGGTTTAGCCGGATTCCGAATCGATGCGATCGTAAATATTAAAAAGCCGCTGCCATTGCAGAGCTATTCTGCGGATCGTGATGACGGACGCAGCAGCATGGATCAGGTGCTGAAACATGCAAAGGGAATCGGAGAGTTCCTCGGAGAACTCCGTGACCGTACGTTTGCACCACATGATGCACTGACGATTGGAGAGGTGTTCAATGTCAGTGATGAGGAAATGAAGGATTATATCGGTAAAAATGGTTATTTCTCGTCTATGTTTGATTTCCGTCAAACGCTGGAGGGGAAATCCATTCACGGATGGCAGGACAGCAGACTTCCGGAGCCGGATGACTATAAGAGATGTTGTTTTGAAAGCCAGGCTCAGGGAGAATCATGCGGATATTTGGCTAATATCATTGAAAATCATGACGAGCCGCGTGGTGTGAGTCATTATCTTCCGAAGCACGCACAACATGAAACCGGAAAGAAACTTCTGGCAACGATGTACTTTATGCAGAAGGGACTTCCGTTTATTTATCAGGGTCAGGAAATCGGAATGGAAAATAAAGCAAATTGGACGATGGAAGAGATTGATGACTGCAGTTCCCACGGAGAATACCAAAGATGTCTGGAAGTAGGATGCAGTGAGGAAACAGCATTGGAGATCGTGAGCCATTACAGCCGTGACAATGCGAGAACTCCGTTCCAGTGGGATGATTCTGCAGAAGCAGGATTTACCACAGGAAGTCCGTGGCTGGTTGTTAATGACAATTACAGAGAGATTAACGCAAAAGAACAGATGACACGCGAAGACAGCGTTCTGTCCTACTATAAAAAATTGATCACGCTTCGAAAGGATCCGGAATATGCGGAGACTATTGTCTACGGAAGAACGGAGCCGACATTGGTGGATGAGAAAGACATCATGGCTTATTTCCGTCGCGGCGAAGATCAGGATCTGTTTGTGATAGGCAATTTTGATCGTGAAGAACGAGTGGTGGAAGTTCCGGAGTTGTCCGGTGAGGAGAAGGTGCTGCTCAATAACCTCAAGACATTAGATGTTTCGGATAGTAAGATTACATTACAGCCATATCAGGCGCTGGTGATCGCATTATGATGAAACAGCTGAGTGTTCGGGCATGTGTGCTCATTTGGATTGGCAGTGCGATCCAGGCATTTGGCCTGTATCATGTACATGCTTGTTCCGGAGTGACCGAAGGCGGTGTACTCGGACTGACGCTGCTGTTGGAGCGATGGTTCGAAATATCTCCGGCTGTGTCCGGAGCGCTTCTGAATATGATCTGTTATTTTGTGGGCTGGCGTGTTCTCGGTGGTGGATTTATCGTCTGTTCATTGCTCTCTACGGTAGGATTTTGCAGTACATACTGGATCTGCGAGCAGTTTCCGCAGCTTTGGCCACAGCTTTATCATATGCCGCTTCTGGCAGCGGTCCTGGGAGCTTTGTTCATCGGTATCGGAGTCGGTATCTGTGTCCGCCAGGGCGCTGCGCCGGGGGGAGATGATGCATTGGCGATGAGCATTTCTCATCTGACAGGCGTCGGAATTGAAAAAGTCTATTTAGTCAGTGATCTGATCGTGCTGGGACTGTCGATCAGCTATATTCCGTTGACAAGGATCGGTTATTCTTTGGTAACAGTAATCTTATCCGGACAGATCATCGGAATTGTACAGCGCATGAGGAGTTTAAAATGAAAGTATTGTGCATTGGTTCTGCGGTCATGGATATCGTAGGATATCCGATCGATCAAAAGATAGAATGGAAAGAGAAGCAGCGGATCTCCGATATTCGGATTTTACCGGGTGGAGATGCGGTCAATCAGAGTGTATATATGGCACAGCTTGGAGCGGAGCCGGCTCTGGTCTGCTGTGTCGGTCAGGATATGAATGGTAAGATTCTGCGAAGCACACTGAAAGAAATGCAAGTGGACATCAGTCTGATGAAGGAAAAAGTGGAGTGCGCGACCGGAACCGCGATGGTATTGGTAACGGAAGATGGAGAGCGAAGAACGTTTTCTGTAAAAGGTGCCCACAGCACTCTTTCCAAAGAAGATGTACCGAGCCTGGAATGTCTTTCTAAAGAGTGTCAGGCGATTTCTCTGGCCAGTTTATTTTCCATGCCTGAATGGGAA
>JAZRLX010000051.1:0-1948 GCA_045647085.1 Pilosibacter sp. | reverse complement strand
ATGTATCGATTCTGGGCGAAGGAAGCAAAGCGTTCAAGTTTGGAGTGATGGACATTGACGGAAATGAAACCTGGTTTGAGATCCACACAGATGAAGAGATGGTTGGAACTGCACTTTTGGATCTGAAACTGATCGAAGGCGAAGAAGGACCGTATGGACTTTATGTAAAAGCAGTAAATGGAATCGCTGCCGACTACGACAAGGATAAAGTATACTGGGCATTTTATGTGAATGATGATTACGGAACAACAGGCGTAGACATGACAAAGATTGAAGAAGGAACCATTTACTCCTTCCGGATGGCGAAATAGTTATGAAGCTGACGGTAAAAGAGACCGCGATCTTTGCAATGTTGGGAGCTGTGATGTATGCGTCGAAAGTCATCATGGATCTGGCGCCTAATATCCATTTGATCGGTGTTTTTATCATTGCGGTCACGGTTGTTTACAGAAAAAAAGCACTATATCCGATTTATATTTTCGTGCTGTTAACCGGTCTGTTAAATGGATTTTCGGCTTGGTGGGTTCCATATACGTATATTTGGACAGTACTTTGGGGAGCAACGATGCTGTTGCCAAAGAAACTTCCGAAAAAGGCTCAGCCATTGATCTACATGATCCTTTGTGCACTTCATGGATTTGGATATGGACTGCTGTATGCTCCTGCACAGGCGATCATGTTTGGATTAAGTTTCAAGGGGATGATTTCCTGGATCATCACAGGTCTGCCGTTTGATATGATCCATGGTGTCAGCAATTTCTTATGTGGAATTTTGGTGATGCCGATCATTACGGCTTTGAGAATGGCAGAGCGAAGTACAAATATTAGCTAGGAAAATTTTGAGGTTCTGTCAGATTGACAGGACCTCCTATTGTATATAAAGGGGAAACGATATGGACTTTTACAAACGAGTCGGAATTGTATGCAACCGTATTCCGCAGGGGAACGTGGCGACATACGGTCAGATTGCACTGCTTTGCGGAAAACCAAAAAACTCCAGACAGGTGGGTTATGTGTTAAAAATGGGTTTGGCAGGAGATGTTCCTGCATATCGTGTGGTAAATTCACGAGGTATCCTAAGCGGTGCGTTTCATTTTGAACAACCGGACTTACAGAAAATCTTGCTGATGGAGGATGGGATTGAAGTTGTGTGGACTCCTGACGGCTGGAAAGTGGACTTAAAGAAGTACCGGTGGAAGAATACGATGGAAGAGGCGGAAGAATTGGAGCAATTATTTATTGAAAATTAAGAAAATTGCAAAGAATAAATCATATGTTTCGTTCTTATGCCCTTTAAAAAGAATATTTTTTGTGTTATAATATCACCAAAATAGGCGAAGTGCGCCCATTTGGTGGGCGTGATAATATTTACGCAGAGAAAAGGAGAGCATATGAAAGGTATTATTCTTGCAGGCGGCAGCGGCACACGTCTCTACCCGTTAACAAAGGTAACATCCAAACAGCTTTTACCGATTTACGATAAACCAATGATCTACTATCCGCTTTCTGTACTGATGAATGCGGGTATCCGTGAGATCCTCATTATTTCTACACCGGACGATACTCCGCGTTTCCAGGCACTTCTGGGCGACGGTCATCAGTTCGGTATCGAGCTGTCCTACGCGATCCAGCCGAGCCCGGACGGACTTGCACAGGCATTTATTATCGGCGAAGAATTCATCGGTGACGACAGAGTTGCGATGGTTCTCGGTGACAATATTTTCCATGGACAGGGCTTAAAGAAACGTCTCCGTGCAGCGGCAGCGAAAGAGCAGGGCGCAACGGTATTCGGTTATTATGTAGACGATCCGGAGCGTTTCGGTATCGTTGAGTTTGATAAAGACGGTAAGGCGATCTCCATCGAGGAGAAGCCGGCGAAACCGAAATCCAACTACTGTGTAACAGGTTTGTATTTCTACGACAACCGTGTTGTGGAGTACGCAAAGAA
>JAZRLX010000050.1:0-1902 GCA_045647085.1 Pilosibacter sp. | reverse complement strand
TAAAGTGATATGTTCAAGATTAAGATTATTCACTTTTCGCAACGATTCCCGATGTAAAGTGACAGCGATGATTTGTTAAGTCCAAACCATCGCTGTTCGTTGTAATTTATCTTCTGTTACCTTCCGTGTTTTTTTTGAATGATGATATCAGTGGCGATACCTGCAACAATCAGAAACAGGTAAGCACTGGTCCAGATGATCCAGAGATTATTTATACTCGTACCTCCCGCGCCGATTGAGTCCTTCTCGAGCAGTGCTCCGATCAGGAAGCTAACGCTGTAACCTGCAGATGCGGCCAACGGGATCAGTCTGGATCGGAAGAAGATGCAAATCAAGATTATCCCGAGGATCAACAAGATGCTGGGCCATTGCTTCATTCCGTGCAGATCAAACAGCATATAACGGGTCAATACATACCCTGCGCAGAGCAAAACGGCAGAAATCAGTAAAGTTACGGTTCTCTTCGGGGCATTCATAGGGCACCTCCTTTAGTCCTTCGGAAACTTGCGGATCTCCATCCAGTAATGATCCTGGTTCAAATCCAGTGTAACACTGGTAATGTCATTCGTCAAATCAAAACCGAAGTTCTGCGCGATAATCTCAATCTCCTCATATTTGCAGATAGAAGCTGTTTGCTCGATAAAGGTTAGATTGGATCCAAGTCTAGTGGCCATGTCATAGCCGTCCTTGCCCTTGTCCTTGCCGATATAATCGATGCTGGCATCCTTGTACTGGCCTGCTATCACGGAGATACTCCGCCCTGCCGGAATCGTAATATCAAAGGAGAAGTAGATCACTCTGCCATAGCTCATGGCACCGGAGAAGATATCTTCCAGCATACCGGCATCAAACCGTTCAACGGGAGTTTCCCCGATCATGCTGTAGGTATAAAGCAATTCGGCAGACAAACCAAGGTAAAGCTCTTTCAGCGGCATCTGATCTGCAGATACATTACCCGAAGTCAGAGAATCCATTTGCCGAAGCATATCCCCCAGATAGTCATCCAGAAGGAAAGACATCACTTCCCCCAGAGTGGTTTCGTATCTGGTGACGGTACAGCTGACGTCGTTCAATTCTTCTCCGGGGTCGCATCCGCCGTCTTTGTAGCCCTGAAGGCTATAGGAATCCAGATCGTTGCCGATCACGATCACATATGCGTCATCCGGATACTGAAACTCGGGATCTACATTGGGACGGTACTCAATGCTGCTGACACTTCGGTAACCATCACCGGTTTCCCGGTTCCAGGATGCACCGTTCATTCCGTAACTCATAACAGCGGTGTTACCATAGTCAATATGGTACGACAGACACAGAGTAGGGTTCACATCCTCCGTAGTCTCACTGTACACATAGTCATGGAGCCGGTAAACATATACAGGCTGATCCAGTGCTGGAAACGCATCGAAAGCCGCATTTTGGTATGCATCGGTTCCGAGTAACGCCTGATACCCCTCAAAACAATCTAATTGTTTGGCATTGACCGTTCCTTCTTCATTGGATCCCCATGCACCTTCAAAACCGCCGGAATAAGGCCCCGGATACATCGTTGTGGTCACGGTATTTCCATCCACCGTAATGGAGGGATAGTATTCCCATTCTCTCATGTTGCCGATATGAGGATACAGCAAGGTAACAGTCTTATCTTCATCAGATTTATTCGTGAGTACATAGCTGTCTGTCACATAAGCTTCGCTGTCATAACGGTCATAGTAGACAGTTTCTCCTTTACTGTCTTCGTAGCTCTTCTGATAGGTGTAATACCCGGAGAAATCGTAATCAACATTTCTTGTGGCAGTAATACCGGACGCGTCTCCCTGGAGAGTCAGTGGCAGCACAGGACCCACATAGTACATATACTTTAGGTCATCATCGCCGCCGCTGCCTGCATTTCCACCCATT
>JAZRLX010000049.1:0-4246 GCA_045647085.1 Pilosibacter sp. | reverse complement strand
ATATTAGGGCCAATACCTTAGAGGAATTAATGATAGCCGGTGAAAAATTTGATCTCTGTGCGATCCATTCGGCGAAAGCTTTGGGATTGGAGTGTGAGATTAAAAACGAGACCGGTTATATGCCACTGGCACAGTCAAAAGAGATTGGCGATGTGGTTTATATGCATATGTTAGAGATCTGCGACGATGATAAGATTGTCAAAAACGTGGTATCCGGAGCATCCGGAGACGTGGGCGATCTGGGATATTTGCTTCCGACTGTCCAGTTTGGATTTGCTGCTGTAAAAGGAAGAGTTCACAGTTGCGAATTCGAGATTGCGGATGAGGAAAATGCATACATTAACACAATGGAAATTCTGCTGAAAACCGTATGTGATCTTCTTGCAGACCCGGAATTACAGTTAAAAAACGAGGATTATCTCGAAAGAAAAGAATTCTATATGAAAAACTGGCTGCAGAAAGAGTATTAAAACCTGCAGTCTGAAATAATAATAACAATATTTTTAGGAGGAAACATATCATGACAACAATTAAAGTTCCAACACCTCACATCGGCGCACAGTTAGGCGACATCGCTGAGACAGTCCTTCTTCCGGGCGATCCGTTACGTGCGAAATATATCGCTGAGACATTCTTAACAGATGCAGTTCAGTTCAACGCTGTTAGAAATATCCTTGGTTACACAGGTTACTACAATGGCAAACGTGTTTCTGTTATGGCAACTGGTATGGGCTGCCCGTCCATGGGTATCTATTCCTACGAGCTGATCCATGGTTACGGTTGTAAGAACCTCATCCGTATCGGTACATGTGGCGCTATGCAGCCGCAGGTTAAGATCCGTGACGTAGTTATGGCTATGGGCGTTAGCACAAACTCCAACTACCTGAACTGTTTCGGTCTTGAAGGTTCCTACTCCTGCATCTGCAGCTTCGACTTATTAAAGAAAGCGGTTGACGTTGCTGATAAGTTTGGTATGAAATACCATGTTGGTAATATCTTATGTTCCGATAACTTCTACTATCCGGAAAAACCGAAGACAGGTTTAGACTGGACAGATATGGGTATCCTTGCATGTGAGATGGAGTCTGCAGCTCTTTACAGCAACGCTGCACACGCCGGCGTTAACGCATTCAGCATGTTCACAGTATCTGACTCCCTCGTAACAGGTGAAGTTACAACAGCAGAAGAGAGACAGACATCCTTCACAGATATGATGAAGATTGCTCTTGAGTTAGCATAATTGTTTTATGATCATAGAGAAGCCGCCGGATTTCGGCGGCTTTTCTTTTTGTGGTCAGAGATTGTAGTGTGTATGAAAATGTGGTAAAATCCTATTAGAGTTTTTTGAGATTGATCATATAGAATTCAGCAAAGGAGAGAGATTATGGCAGGAATCGTTGACAGCCATGCACATGTGTGCGGAGCATATTTATTCCCGAAATTTGATGAAGTGATCGCAGATGCAAAGGCAGCAGGCGTAGAAAAGATCTTAATCGTCTGCACAGAAACGGAGGAAGCAAAGCGTGCGATCGAGGTGGCAAAAGACAACCCGATGTTTGATGTAGCCGTTGCTTTTTATCCGAACGATGTAGCGAAAGCATCCAAAGAGGACTGGGAAGAGTTAGAAAGACTGGTTCGCCTTCCGGAAATTAAACTGATCGGCGAGATTGGAATGGATTATTTTGAATATGACGTGACGGTTCCGAAGGAGATGCAGAAAGAAGCATTTATTCGTCAGATCCAGTGGGCCAACGAGCTGAACAAACCGATCGCAGTTCATATGAGACTGGCGACAGAAGATACAAGAGCGATCATGAAAGAGTACCTGAAGGTTCCGGCCATTATGCACTGCTACAGCGGCGGTTATGAAGTAATGCAGGATTTCCTGGATATGGGCATGTACATTTCCTTCTCCGGAAATATCACATTTGAGCTGGACGATGTGAGCACACAGGAGGCAGTCCGCAAGGTTCCGTTAGATCGAATTCTCGTAGAAACAGATGCTCCGTCCCTGACACCGGCTCCGGTTCAGCATTTACCGAATGAGCCGAAGTATATTGTTCATGTCATTGACCATATCTGCAAAGTGCGCGGTATGGAGAGACAGGAACTGATCGATGCGATCAACGAAAATTATCATAGACTGATGAATCGATAAGGAGGTTTTTCGTGTACAAATTAAAGCCAAAGAATAAAAAAGAGTTATTAAAGGCAGCGATGGGAAAAATTCCGGCGGATCTTGCAGTGAAAAACTGTCAGTGGGTAAACGTGTTTACAGGTGAGATCTTACCTGCTGTCATTTATGTAAAAGATGGATTTGTAGCACATGTAGAGTTAAATGAACTGGATGGTCCGTACCATGCAGAGGAAATATTTGACGGCGAAGGACGTTACTTGATCCCGGGATTTATCGATGCGCATGTACATATCGAGAGCTCCATGATGATCCCGAGAAACATCGCAAAGGTGATCGTTCCGCATGGTACTACAACAATCCTCCACGATCCGCATGAACTTGCGAATGTGTATGGTGTAGATGGTGTGAAGTATATGCACGACTGTGCAGAGGGACTTCCGATGCGTCAGCTTCTGGATATCCCAAGCTGCGTGCCGGCTGTTCCTGGCTGTGAAAATGCAGGAGCAGAGTTCTTCGCTCCGGAAATTCGTGAGCTGGCAAAGCTGGAGCGTGCCGTAGGACTTGCAGAGGTAATGGATTTCTTTGGTGTGATGCATGGTGATGACCGCATGATGGATATCATTGAGGCAGCGGAAGAAGCAGGACTTTATCTTCAGGGTCATGCTCCGAGTGTCAGCGGTCGTAATCTGTCCGCGTACCTTTGCGGCGGACCGTACACATGCCATGAGACTCGCGGCAGTGAAGAAGCTTTGGAGAAACTTCGCATGGGCATGTATGTGGATGCACGTGAGAGTTCCATTACAAAGAATATCGAGGCAATCTGGGATGGTGTGAAGGATTGTAAATATTTTGATACACTGACCCTCTGTACTGATGACCGTGAAAGTGATGATCTGCTTCATGAAGGCCATATGAATGCAGTGGCAAGAAAAGCGATTTCCTGCGGTATGGATCCGGTGGTTGCGATCAAGAGCGGTACCATCAACACAGCCCGTGAGATCGGAGTTCCGCATCTTGGTGCCATTGCGCCGGGTTATGTGGCAGATATGGTTCTGACAAAAGACCTGACAACACTTTGGGCAGATGTGGTGTTCTACGAAGGAAAGATCGTTGCAAGAGACGGTAAACTGGCAGAACCGGTCGCAGATCTGGATTTTGAGATCGAGACAAGAAATTCCATGAACCTGGCTCCGGTGACAGTAGAAGACTGTACTGTGGTTCCTCCGGTGGAAAACGGAACTGTAACAGTGAACATTATGGAATACCTGACAAAAGACTCCAGTGTAACGATCCAAAAAACGGTAGAGCTTCCGGTGGAGAACGGACAGATTGTTCTTGGTGAGGAGATGGCTTATGTGGCAGTCTTGAACCGTTATGGAAAGGGAACAAAAGCGCTTGGTATTGTTAAGAATTTCGGTCTGGAAGCCGGTGCCGTTGCATCGACTGTATCCCATGATTCTCACAATCTGACCATGGTGTATTTTGATCCGAAGGATGCCGTGGTGGCGGCGAATGAGCTGATCGCCTGTGGCGGCGGTATGACTGCAGTAAAAGATGGAGAAGTGTTGAATACTCTTCGCTTGGAAGTAGGCGGTCTGATGACAAAACTGGATGCAGAAGAACTGACTGTAGAAGCAGCGAAAATGAAAGAGATCGAGAGAGGCATGGGAATCACGGTTCCGGTCAATCCACTTCTCCGTATTGTATCCTTGGCACTTCCGGTTGTTCCATATGTGAAGATCACCGATCTGGGAATGGTAAATACAACAGACCAGACCATGATCCCGCTGTTTGTGGAATAAGAAATATTAGAAATAGAAAAAGCGGTAGTCCACGTTGGTGGTTCTACCGCTTTTAAAGTTTGATTTACATTTCCGGTAACTGATCTTTTGTCAGAGACATTCCCTGCACGCATACAACTTTAGCTGCCACTTTGTTCGCATAAGATACAGCATCACGGAGAGACATGTCATTGGTCAGACATGCGATCACAGTACCTGCGTGGGAGTCGCCCGCACCGATGGTGTCAACAATGTTTGTAGCCGGAACAGACGGGATCATGAATTCGGTACCATCTTTTTCAATACAGAATGCACCCTGCTCGCCAAG
>JAZRLX010000048.1:0-2504 GCA_045647085.1 Pilosibacter sp. | reverse complement strand
GGATGGCAGCCGGATGTTGTTCATTGCCATGACTGGCAGACAGGCCTGATCCCGGTATATCTGAAGGGTCGTTTCGGTGAAGGCGAATTCTTCAAAAATATGAAGTCTGTTATGACAATCCACAACCTGAAATTCCAGGGTGTTTGGGATGTCAACACAATTAAGAGATTCTCCGGTCTTGATGATGGTTATTTCACATCTGACAAACTGGAAGCATACAACAACGGTAACATGTTAAAAGGCGGTCTCGTATACGCTGACTCCATTACAACAGTAAGTAACACATATGCAGAAGAGATCAAGACAGCATTCTACGGTGAGGGTCTTGACGGTCTGATGCGTGCACGCGGCAATGATCTTATCGGTATCGTTAACGGTATCGATTACGAGGATTTCAACCCGGGAACAAACGAGAACCTGGCTGCTCCGTACACAGTTGAGAACTTCCGCAAAGAGAAAGTGAAAAATAAAAAGGCTCTTCAGAAAGAGCTTGGTCTTCCGGTAGATGAGAAGAAATTTACAGTTGGTATCGTATCCCGTCTGACAGACCAGAAGGGCTTTGATCTTATCGCACATGTAATGGAAGAGATCTGTGAAGATGATGTTCAGGTAATCGTTTTAGGTACAGGCGAAGAGAAGTATGAGAATCTGTTCCGTCACTATGAGTGGAAGTATCCGGCACGCGTATCTGCACAGATGAAATACTCCGAGCCGCTGTCCCACAGAATCTACGCAGGTTGTGACGCATTCTTAATGCCGTCCTTATTCGAGCCGTGCGGACTCAGCCAGCTCATGGCTCTTCGTTATGGTACACTTCCGATCGTTCGTGAGACAGGCGGTCTGAAAGATACAGTAGAGGCTTATAACGAGTACGAAGGTACAGGTACAGGTTTCTCCTTCACAAACTACAACGCACACGAGATGTTAGACACAATCCGTTATGCGAAATCTATCTATTATGATAAGAAGCGTGACTGGAACAAGATCGTTGAAAGAGCAATGACTGTTGACTATTCCTGGAGCGTATCCGCAAAGAAATATGAGGCTCTTTACGATGGCCTTGTAGGTGAGGAAATCCAGGCAGTTGAAGAGTAATACCGAAAAACGACACGGAGGAAACCATGAATATCTGGAATGAGATACTTGGGAATCAGGTGCTGGTCTCTGCTGTAGCCGGCTGGACAGTTGCGCAGCTATTAAAGACGCTGATCGATTTTATCCTGAACAGTTCCTTTAATCCGGAGAGACTCTTCGGATCCGGCGGTATGCCGAGTTCCCATTCTGCAACAGTGTGTGCACTTACGACAGCATCCGGTATCCATTATGGCGCAGGAAGTTTTGAGTTCGCTGTGAGCTTTGTACTTTCTATGATCGTCATGTATGATGCGATGAATGTCCGTATGCAGACGGGAAAACAGGCGAAGCTTCTGAATCGCGTATTTTTCGAAAATATTCTGGAATTCGACGGAGTGGTACTGCAGGAACGTTTTAAGGAATACGTTGGTCATACACCGGTGCAGGTGATTGCGGGAGCGATCCTTGGCATCGTGATCGCGGCTGTGATCAGCGGAATGTATTAAATGTACGTAAATAAAAGCAAAAAATAGCTAAAAAATTTGGCAAAGTTAGGATAAGGGATGTTGCAATATTTTGTAACATCCCTTATAATATATTCAGACTGTTTTTCGACCGTTTATTTTTTGGTGCGCGGATTTTTCTATATATTTCGGGCAGCGGGAGATATGATGGTGAAAAATGGAAGAAACTACGAGATGTAGATTGATTCTACAGATTTATAGGAGGAAAAAGAACTTATGGCAAAATGGGTTTATATGTTCAGCGAAGGTAACGCTACAATGAGAAACCTGTTAGGCGGTAAAGGTGCAAACCTTGCTGAGATGACAAAGATCATCGGTGCTGACGTTGTACCGCAGGGCTTCACAATTACTACTGAGGCTTGTACACAGTACTACGAGGATGGTCGTGTGATCAACGACGAGATCCAGGAGCAGATCGCTGAAGCAATCGTTAAGATGGAAGAGATCACAGGCAAAAAGTTCGGTGATTTAGAGAATCCGTTATTAGTTTCCGTTCGTTCCGGTGCTAGAGCATCCATGCCGGGTATGATGGATACAATCCTTAACTTAGGTCTTAACGAAGAAGTTGTTAATACAATGGCAGAGAAGTCCGGCAACGCACGTTGGGCTTGGGACTGCTACAGACGTTTCATCCAGATGTACTCTGACGTAGTTATGGAAGTTGGTAAGAAATACTTCGAAGAGCTCATCGATGAGATGAAAGAGAAAAAAGGCGTTACTCAGGACGTTGATCTTACAGCTGAGGACTTAAAAGAGTTAGCAGCTCAGTTCAAAGCTGAGTACAAAGCTAAAATTGGTGAGGACTTCCCGTCTGATCCGAAGGTACAGTTAATGGGCGCTGTTATGGCTGTATTCCGTTCCTGGGACAACCCGCGTGCGAACGTATACCGTCGTGACAACGATATC
>JAZRLX010000047.1:0-3976 GCA_045647085.1 Pilosibacter sp. | reverse complement strand
CCGATGCACGTTTCCGAAATGCTTTGGATGATCATTTTGATGCGACCACTACTATTATCATCGCACAGCGTATCAGTTCCATCATGCACTGTGACCAGATCCTTGTTCTGGAAGATGGTCTTCCGCTCGGTCTGGGCACTCACGATGAACTGATGAAAACTTGTGATGCCTACCGCGAGATCAGTGAAATTCAGATGGGAGGTGGCGAGGCGTGAAACGAAAAGCAACTTTAATCCGTATCATCGGATATCTGATGCAGCATAAGATTCAGCTATTTACGGTTCTTGCCCTATCCTTAACCAGCAACCTTCTGGCTCTGGCAGGCCCAAAACTTTCCGGAACTGCGATCAATCTGATCAGCGACGGTGGAGAGTCCGGCTCCATGGACTTTCCTCTGATTTATAAATATGCGGCTTTGCTGTTAGTGTTCTACGTTGCCAGTTCGATCATGAGTTATATCGTAAACGTATCCATGATCCATCTGTCAAGAAAGATCACATATACATTAAGAAAAGATACCTTCAACCACTTGATCAAGCTTCCGGTCAGCTATTTTGACAATAATACAACCGGTGATATTTTAAGCCGTATTTCCTATGATATCGACACACTGAACGCATCTCTGTCTAACGATGTAGTTCAGGTTCTCTCCAGTACTGTAACGATCGCCGGCTCGCTCTTTATGATGTTGAGCCTTTGTCCAAAACTTTGTCTGGTATTTACGATCACGATCCCGCTGGCTCTGGCTTTGGCCTCCTACCTCACTAAGATGGTGCAGCCCATGTTCCGTGCCCGTTCCAAAGCGGCCGGTGAATTAAATGGTTATGTGGAGGAAATGATCTCCGGACAGAAAACGCTCCGCGCTTACACACAGGAAGAACGCGTCATTAGGGAAATGAGCGTGCAGAATAAACGCCTTGTTGACGAATATTTCAAAACTGACTACTACGCAACCATCATGGGTCCGGGCACCAATGCCACCAACAACCTGGCGCTGGCCCTTGTGTCTATCTTTGGTGCGATCCTCTTCCTTCGCGGAGAGATCGACATCGGCGGAATCTCAGCATTTGTACTATACTCCCGTAAATTCACCGGACCGATCCGAGAAGTAGCGGAAATCTACGGCGAACTGCAGTCCTCCCTGGCTGCTGCCGAGCGTGTATTTAAAGTCATGGATGAAGATCCGGAACCTGCAGATATTCCGAATGCAACGGAACTTCCTGTGACAGAAGGTCGTGTGGAAGGAAATGTAGAACTGCAGAATGTAAACTTTGGCTACACCAAAGACAAAGTGATCTTAAAAGATTTCAGCATGAAAGCTCCGAAAGGCAGTCTGATCGCTATCGTCGGACCAACCGGTGCCGGAAAGACCACCTTCATCAATCTTCTGATGCGCTTCTACGATATCGACAGCGGAAAGATCCTGGTGGATGGCTTCAATGCCTCAGAGATTACCCGCAAGAGTCTCCGTTCGTCCTACTCGATGGTTCTTCAGGATACCTGGCTCTTCTACGGAACAATCTATGAAAATATCGCATATGGCCGCCCGGATGCCACCCGCGAAGAAGTGATCGCCGCGGCAAAGGCAGCTCATATTCATCATTATATTGAGAGTCTTCCTCAAGGCTATGATACTCTGCTCATCGATGACGGAACCAACATCTCCAAAGGTCAGAAACAGCTTCTTACCATTGCACGTGCATTGCTAATGAAGACACCGATGCTGATCCTGGACGAAGCGACTTCCAACGTCGATACCCGCACAGAGCATCAGATTCAGGCAGCGATGCGAACACTCATGGAAGACAAAACATGTTTCGTCGTTGCTCACAGATTGTCCACCATTCGAAATGCAGACTGCATTCTGGTGGTTCGTGACGGAAATGTGGTCGAACGCGGAAACCATGACGAACTCATGAAACTTCGCGGATTCTACTACGAAATGCACCAGGCACAATACCAATAACTATAAAAAACCCATCAAACGATTTCGTCTGATGGGTTTTTGTATTTTAGATTTTAGAAGTTTCTGGAAGAAAGTTCTCTGATATTTCCTTTGTACGGTGTGAACGGAATCTCACCTTCGTAGTTCTGGAACTCGATCACATAACCGATGGCTGCTGTGATACCTGCGATCATACCCTTATCGTCAACTTCGAACTCCGGAGTATGGTGGTTTGCACCTGTACCCATAGCATCGTTCTTGATACCTGTGAATGTGATCACGCCCGGCCAGTACTTTAAGTATGCCTGCATGCTCTCACATGCCATCCACGGCTGAGCCTTTGTCAGTGCGCCTTCGCCAAGGTATTTCTTAACTGCGTTCTGCGCGATCTCAGCACATTTTTCATTGTTGTAGTTCTCGAACAGCGGATCCTTCATGGAAATCACTTCGTATGTGCAGTGGTGGAGTTTACATTCTGCCTCTAATACTGCCTTGAACTGGTTCATGAACGGCTCACCTGCGCCATCGATGTTGAATGTACGTGTTGTACCTTCAAATGTCAGTTCATCCGGAAGAATGTTAAGCGCAGTACCACAGTTTACTTTACCGATGGAGAATGTAAGGATCTCTGTCGGAGAAACGTATTTCATACGGTTCATGTTCATATGCGCGTAGATGCTGTGGAAGCAGTCTAATACGCTGTGACCAAGGTCCGGACGGGAACCGTGGCCTGCAAGGCCGTGGAGCTTGATACGGAAACCGTAACCGCCGGAGATCACTGCACCCGGCTCTGCGGAAATCTGACCTGCCTCAACGTCCCATTTTACGTGGGAAGCTACGCAAGACTCGATCGGAAGTTTCATTTCTTCAACAATATACGGAAGGAGATTTGCCACCTGGCCGCCGCCCTCTTCGCCTCGCTCGAAGCAGAGAACCACATCACCATTCAGCTCGTCCTTGATCTCCATTAAGATTTTTGCCTCAGCAAGAAGCATCGCTGTGTGCATATCATGACCACATGCGTGGGACACGCCC
Organism: Pilosibacter sp.; assembly: GCA_045647085.1. Lineage (GTDB taxonomy): Bacteria > Bacillota > Clostridia > Lachnospirales > Lachnospiraceae > Pilosibacter. Next base: position 996 of record JAZRLX010000047.1, on the reverse strand, counting down.
GGAACTTTAGAAACGCATACTTTCTCGCCAACCAGGTTCTGAGTGCTCTCCTGGATCGGAAGTGCATCCATATCAGCTCTCATAAGCACCATCTTACCCGGCTTACCACCGTGAATGATACCAACGATACCGCCGTCCGGAACCTCTACCCATTCGATGCCCATGTTTGTAAGCTCAGTCTTAATCAGTTCCAGTGTGTTGAACTCAAAGCTTGTCAGCTCCGGGTTCTCGTGGAGATGTCTGCGGATCTTTACCGCATAGTCATAATTATCCTGCGCTAATTTTAAAATATCCATGTTTTCCCCCAATAAATTTAAGAAGACCAATTATTTCACTACTACACGACGGAAGTTTTTCTTACCACGTTTTACAACGATACCGTCGCCTGCGAACTGCTCTTTTGTGAACATCGCTTTGATATCTTTTACGATCTCTCCATCTACAGCAACGCCGCCCTGCTCTACATTTCTTCTAGCCTCGGAACGAGATGCGCAAAGACCGGATTTCTGTACTACAGAAAGAAGGTCGATGGAACCGTCTACGAAATCAGCATCTGTTAACTCTGCTGTCGGCATTTCTGCTGCTGCGCCGCCTGCGAATAATGCTTTCGCACTTGCCTGTGCTTTTTCTGCCTCTTCTGTACCGTGAACAAGAGCTGTAAGCTCGTATGCGAGGATCTCCTTCGCCTGGTTCAGCTGGCTGCCTTCCCATTTATCCATCTCATCGATCTGCTCAAGCGGTAAGAATGTAAGCATTCTTAAGCATTTCAGAACGTCAGCGTCAGCAACGTTTCTCCAGTACTGGTAGAATTCGAACGGAGTTGTCTTGTTCGGATCAAGCCATACAGCGCCGGACTGTGTCTTACCCATCTTCTTACCTTCGGAGTTGAGAAGAAGAGTGATTGTCATTGCGTGTGCGTCTTTGTCCAGTTTACGACGGATCAGCTCTGTACCACCAAGCATGTTGGACCACTGATCGTTGCCGCCGAACTGCATG